>JAZLLB010000113.1:0-8596 GCA_045597925.1 Acutalibacteraceae bacterium | reverse complement strand
TTCCCGCGATACTCGTTCTTATCAGCATGATTCCCATGCGCTGGTATGATATCGGCAAGGATACCCGTGACAGAATGTATCGCGAGTTAAACGAAAGACGCGCCGAAATGGCTGAAAGTATCACCAACGGCGTAGCGTCACAGGCGTAAATATACAGCTGTGTCCGCAGTCTTTTGATAGATTGCGGACACTTCGTGATGTAATGTCTATTTAGGAAAAACTTTAATTTTTTTAATTCTTTTTTAGCTATTAAAAATTATTGACTTGTTGTTAGAATGTGACAAAAGGGGGCGTTTATATGTGGATTGCAGTCTGTGATGACGAAAAAAGCGAGAATGAAATGCTTATAAAACTGATAAACGATTACGCGGTCAGATATGATTATGATATTTACTGCCGCGCGTTTACATCGGGAAAGTCTCTGCTTCAGTGCAGTCAGATTTTTGATATGTATATTCTTGATTATCAGATGGACGAGATGGACGGCATGGAGCTTGCAAGAAGATTAAGAAAAGAAAAAAACGTTGAATCCTACATAGTATTTCTTACAGCGTATATGCATTTTGTTCAGGAGGCATTCAAGGTAAATACCCACCGTTTTCTACATAAACCTGTTAAGGTTGAGGACTTATATGAAGCACTGAACAGTCTTATGCTGCCGACGGTTTATTCAAAGCGCATTAAACTCCGGCGTGTAACCCAGGAGGATATCGTATACACAAATGATGTTGTTTTCGTTGAAGCGTTCGGAAAGACTTCACATGTTACTATGAAAAGCGGAGAGACAATAGAGTATCACCATCTGTTAAAGGATATTTTTGATATGCTGCCGCAAAAGCTCTTTTATAAGCCTCACAGATCATTTATTGTTAATTTTGAGTATGTCAAAGGTTACAGTAAGGCGAACCATATTATTGAAATGAGGGGAGGCAGAATAATTCCGATAAGCAGAGATTTAACAGGCGATTTTGTTCAGACATACAAGCAGTATGTTGAAAAATTCAAATAAAGAGGGGGAAGTTTAATGCAGTTTTTTTCATCCGTTTTTAATGACATTATCGGCAACGCGGTGCTTTGTGTTGCGTGTACTCTTTTCCTTTCATATCTGAGAGGTATTCCGCCGAAATTTGAGAAAAAAAGAATGGCTCTGGCAGGTATTATATTATCCGTTGGCGCATTTATTTCAAGATACAGCGGACATTTTATTACACCGCCCACGGAAGAAGGTAAGCCGCCTCTTATTCAGCAGGCGTTATCCGCTTTTGTTCTTGAAATGGATTATAATGTGTTGACCACGGAAGAAAAGCTCTGTCTAAAAATGGAGCTTTTAAATTCCCTTATCGGCATTATAAGCATCTGTGCGGGTGCATTTATTCTTATGAGAATTTTCAGAGCAAAGCATATTGCACCTATGGTGGCAGTTCAGGTGGTGGGATTTCTGATTAAGGAAGTATCAAAAACGCCGTATGAGAATCTGATTGCGGGTATCTTTGAGCGTACAGATAAATTTTCCGGTACAGTCGGAATACTTGAAAAGCTTGAAAGAGATGACGCAATTATTCACGGATACAACGCTTTCGGGTACGGCTGCTTTATGATATTGATTCTCATTTTTTATATAATAATCACAAGATATATGTATAAAGAATTCTGGACAAAGGAAATTAATGTAATCAAGCATATTCTGTCTCTTGCGGGTCTGATTACTGTTTATACAATGTTTACCGTTGCGGGCGATATTATTCTTGCTCAGTTCGGTCTCAGAGAGACAACTGACGGCACTGAAATAATTGTCGTTTTCGACCTTGCGATAAATGTTTTTCTTGCAGCCGCTCTTCTTATTGTTCCGTGGCGTACTTACAGAATAACCCTCGGCGAGCTGCAGAACAAATTTTACGAGGTTAAAAGAAGCGAAGAGGTCGAGCTTTATGAATATTC
Source organism: Acutalibacteraceae bacterium (assembly GCA_045597925.1). GTDB lineage: Bacteria > Bacillota > Clostridia > Oscillospirales > Acutalibacteraceae > CAG-488. The sequence continues at coordinate 6,658 of JAZLLB010000113.1, read as the reverse complement.
AAGATCGAAGCCTCTGAGCGAAGGACTGAAAAAATATATACATGACCTGCCGAAGCATTTCAGAGCAATTGATTCTATTGCGGTGAAAATCGGCGCAGATGAAATATCACAGTATATTAATGAGCTGAGTAATGAACTGGCAGAGGCAAAGTGCGAGTTTTCCACAGGAAACGTCAATCTCGATGACCTCCTTGCGGAAGAGCTGAATAAAGCGGCTGAAAAAGGCACAGCCATTGTTTTCAGCGGAGCGTTCCCGAACGAGGGAATAAAGCAGAAGGACATCTCCACCATATTCTACAATCTTCTTGAAAATGCCATTGAAGCGTGCAGTCTGGTAACGGGAAGGCGCGAAATAAAAATCACATCAAACATACATGAAAACAGAGTTTACGTTAATGTTTCCAATCCCTTTGAGCAGGAAATAAAAAAATCTCACGGAAAATTTTCGACGACCAAAAAGAATAAGGAGTTTCACGGATACGGACTGTCAAATGTTAAAAAGGTTGTTGAAAAAAAGGAATATGACGGTACTTTTGAAATAGAAAAGAAAGACAATATATTCTATGCGAAATTTGATATGAAGTTTTCACTCTGACATCGCAGAATCCCGAAGTATGATTTTCCTTCGGAATTTTATGCTTTTCATTCCCAAATTCTGACAATTCATTCTTTTTTTTACGCATTCCTCCTTATGCAGTGTTTAATAGCATTAAAGAAACGGTGAACGTTTCTGAATTAAATACTGCGGTCACTTATTATGCTTTTGCTGTTTTGCATAATATTTGAATAAATCTTATTATGACAGGAGGAAACATTATGAAAATCATTAAAAAAATCACAGCCGTGCTGCTTTCGGCGGCAATAGCCTTCTCCGTCTCGCTGCAGGCATCCGCCGAAGCAGATACAGCTGCGGGTGAACCATACAGCGTGCAGGCGCATATCGGCGACAGGCTTCTCGGAACTGCTCACGATTTGATTTTCGGTCTGCTGATGAGGCTCACCCGTCAGAAAGATATTCCTTCTTATGAGGAATATCTCAAAGATAAAAACGAAAACTTTTTTGAAGGCACAGACGGCAGGGTTACGGGAAGCGGCTGGAGCGGCGGTTTCGCAAAGGGAAGCGTTATTCCAGAAAAATGGCGTTGTGGCACAGACGGGAAAAGTAATCCCGAAGGAAGCTGTCTGAAAATTCCCCGCGCAACAGGAGGATATCAGTTCACCGCTTCAAAGCTTTACACCGACCAGATGATGAATATGGTTATACTCTCATGCGGGTCAGACGAAAACCGCAACGGGATTGATGACATCGTTATATTCATCAGCGTCGACGGAATCGGAATAACCGCAGGCACCTGCGACCGTATCCGTGAATCGGTCCGCAAAGCACTGAAACCCTGCGGCGTAACAGACGGCGATATCCTTGCGTGCAACGTCAGCGCAACCCACTGCCACGCGGGTCTTGACATTCAGGGTATGTTTATTTTCACTCTTTTCAAAAACAAGCTTAACATACTTTCTGATTATGACAGAAGCCTGAATGAGGAAATGGAAAACAGCATATGCAGCCGTGCTTCGCACTGTGCGGCAGAAGCTTATGAAAAAATGGAAAAGGGAAGTATGTCTTTCTTTGAGACTGATGAAATCGGCGGCTGTTCAGACAAACTTGAATTCGGTGCGAAAACCAAAAACAGCTTTTCCTGCTTCTTTTTTGAAGGAGAAAGCGGTGAAAAAACTCTGATTTCCAACATCGGTGCGCATCCCACAACCTTCTCGGCACAGGGAACAAAGATGGTCTGCACTGACTATCCGTATTTTCTTGCTCTTGCGCTCAGCGACGCGGGCTATAACCTTGTTTTTACGCAAAGCGGTCAGGCGGCTGTAAGCTCACCGGGCGAGCCGAATAATGTCAGCGAAGCGAGAAATGCCGAGGCAGATGAATGGGTAAAGAGCCGCGCATATTCAAAAGATGAATGGATTAAGCTTTTCGGCAAAAGCTACACAGAGAATAAGTATGATACCGTAGAAGAAAAAATTGAAGGTCTTATGAGAAAAGGCTATCTCCTTGCTCACTTCATTATTGATTCGGCGGATAAGGCGGTAAATATCGAACCGTCACTTAATATAAAGAATTCGCAGACACTTCTTTCTCTCGAAAACGGAATTATGGCGTGGGGAAGCGTTTCGGGACTTCTCGGTGAACACGTTGTCACCTCACCCGACGCCGAAACAGGCTACGGAGTTGTTGTTGAAACAGATTATCTTGAATTCGGTGACGCAGTTGTCATTCTTACGGCACCCGGAGAGCTTTCACCTTCGCTTGTTTTCGGAACAGACCCGGATTATGACGGAGATATTCTCTGGACGGGAAAAACCTCGTGGACGGGCGAAAGCTGGAAATATGACTCAATTGAAAAAACAGTATGCGGAAGAGCTGAAAACGAGGGCAAAAAATTTATTCTTATGGGCATAACCAACGACGCACTGGGATATATGTTCCCTGATATATGCGCACCCGAATCACTTCTCGGCACACTTCTTTTCTATAAAGAAAATTCCGATGACATGACAAACTGCATGCTTATGACAATCGGCACCTGCTGCGGCTCCGAGCTTATGGAAGCTTATACGGCACTTGTCGAAAGTGTATCAAGCAGATAATATCACGAGAACACATTATGTGAAAAGGCGGCAGCCTTCTGAAACATGACGGCTGCCGCGGAAAACAGAATAAAAGCAAAGGAGAATAATGTAATGGATACCAAGCAATCGATTATTAAAAGTATAACAGCACTTGTTTGTATAATTTTAATCTGTTTTTCAAGTATTTCAATTGTTAATAAAATCTGCTATACAGAAAAAGAAATCGCCGGGTTGAAGCTGAAAAACGGAACATATACTGCAGATACAGCAGACGTCATTTCTCAGAACGGAGAACCGATAACCGATGAAAACGCAATATCCGACACCGTTCTGCCTGAGGAAAACGCCGACACGGCTTCAGATACAGCTTCAGCCGTACAGACTGTAAACGTGTCGGAAAACAGTCCGTCAAAGAGCCCCGATGAAGAAAAAAAGCCGGGTGATAATTCACAGCGGACAGTGGCAAAGGCCCCGTCAACAAAGCAGGATATTATCAGCTATTACAATAACGTAATATCAAAAGCATACAGCGGCAAGGTCGGACTTCATAAGGACAGATACACGGATAAATATCAATCGGATGCTCCGCTTATTGCTGATACTTACATAAAAAAATTCATGGGTATCGGCGAAAAATACAGATTTTCTGAAAAATATGAAAAAGGCAAATGGCCGGAATATGAGCCGATGAACGCGGGCAGACTTACCGTAAACGATGTTGTGAACGCGACCTGCAAAGAGTCGGGGACAAACTATAATATTGTAATCAGCATCAAGGACAGTTCAACCAACGCATCGGAAACAAGCACCGTAAAGCAGCCGAATGACCCGATTGACAAATGCGGCATCAGCGTCGGAACAGAGGACAAAAATGAGTATGACCATAAATCCGCGGATGTCATATATTCCGCTGTTAAAGGGACGATTTCCGACACAAAAATCTCGGAAAATGTTAACGGTATAATCATAAATGCATCTGTTAACGCTTCAAACGGTCAGCTGGTTTCGCTTAAAATCGACTGGAATGTTAAAGTTGACATGGATTTCACATATAAAATGGTCTCGTTTTCCTCATACGCAACAGGTACAACCCACATAACATATTCTGATTTCAGATACTGATTTTGCTATAATCCGATACACTCACAATATAATTTCAGCTGTAAGGAGGCTTCATTATGAAAAAGATTTTTATTTCTGCAACAATGATTATTATTATGCTGTTCAATATTATATCCGTCAGCGCGGCATCGGGAAAGAATGCATATCCTGAAAGTCAGCATAATTACAGCGGCAATTTTTACGGTGAATGGTACTATACACATGAAGATGACGCCGACTGTCTGTTTGTTACTTTTTCAGAGGATACATATTTCGGACCCGGCGGCGAGAATTATTCTGATGAGGACTGGTACGAATATGGATGTGATTACCTGATAATCTATGACGAATATGAAGAAAAAACATATTATGCCGACGAGCTTGCAGGCAAAACGGTTGTTGTTTCAGGCAGCAGTTTTGGAATTACTTTTTCTACTAACGGCAGCGGAAACTATTACGGATTTAAAATCACAGATATTTCTACTCAGGGAAATCTGGGAGAATATGTTTCAGTTACGTACGAAATCGATGAAAACAACATTCAGACACAGATCTGCACATTGACAGATGACGGTTCTTTCCCTGTTTTAGACGAGCTTAAAAACCGTATATTCAATGATAAAGCAATTATCGGCTGGAAGGACGATAAAGGTCACGAATACATATACAATAATAACAGCACGGAAGTAGAGGATGAAGACGGATTCTATTATACTGAATATGCTGAACAGTACACAAATGTATTTGAACTGAAGCCCGGTGACAGCGTTGTTCTTACACCGGTTTATACATCCGTTTCAATTAAGCCTGAGGAAACATTTTTCTTTGATAACAGCGGTTTCTTTTTCGAAGATGGATATAAGATGACAGACGCGCACGCAAAGCAGATGAGGAAGTGCTATCAGTCGGCAACGTGGAAAAACTCATTCGGTATAATCGGAGTTCCCCTCGGTGCTCTGCTTCCGCCGATTTATCAGAATGTATCGTGGTCAGGAAGCTGCTGCGGTTTCCCGATTGCTATTCTGATGCAGCATTACGGTATGATTGATTTGCTTAACGGTCAGGGAGCTCATCACTTGAGCACAGTTACCCCCACAGAAGAAATAATAAGTGCATTGAATTTCTATAATGCTGTAACTCCGGCAGCAATTATCTGCTCACATAAGGCAAAAACTCCCGGAACAGATGAGTACAAATCACAGATTAAGAATCTTTATGAAACGGTTAAAGGCGGAAAGCCCGTGATCTGCTTCATTCACTGCGGATATATTAAAAATATGTCCTTTAACAGTGTGTTCGGAATGATGGCGGGCTTAATCAAGGGAGCGATTACAAACGGCATTGCGTCAACGATAAGGTCTTTTGCAAATACCCACTGTATACTTCTCACAGGTGCATATACCGATGGGGCAGGAAATCGTGTGTTCATCGGCTATGATGAAAATGACGCATCATATGCCCACGGCAGACCGCAGATATATACAGTTAAGGGGGATTTTGAAGACATTACTCCAACCAGGTCGCTCAGCTCTCTCGGCTCGATAGCGTGGTTTGATGATGTGAGCTTCCTTGAATCCTTTAAAGCAGACGGCGAAACTGACCCGTCGGCGTGGTATTCATATTATAAGGCAAATAAAGACACGCTTTGAGAGAATGAGTAAACAAACAAAGAAAATCAAATATAAAGAAGTAGAGTATAAATGAAAGTTGAATTAAAACAGATAAATATCAATATGGATGAATCCGAATATAAAATGTTGCAGGGCATTCAGAGTGTTGAAAACGGTTTTACAATGTTGTTTATATGCAAAAGGTGATAAAATGAAACTCACAGCTCCTTCTATGGAATATGACAAACAAATACAGGAATATCGCAGAGAGTTTCTTGAATACGGAGGCTCTATGGACGGCTGCGGCTCGCTTCGACATTTTGACAAAACCGAAGATTGGCTCGAGCAGGTCGAGCTTTATAAACGGCCGGAAACCACACCTCCTGATTTCGTTCCGGTTACGCAGTACATTTATGTCCGTGAATCTGACAAAAAGATTGTCGGAGTTATTCAGATACGGCATTATTTCAATGATTTTCTTGAAAAATATGCAGGTCATATCGGATATTCCGTCTGCCCCAGTGAACGTCGAAAAGGTTATGCGACCCAGATGCTTCGGCTTGTGTTACCCGAATGCAAAAAGCTCGGGATTGACCATGTGCTGGTATGCTGCATTAAGGGAAACGAAGGCAGCCGCAGAACAATTCTCAATAACGGCGGTGTATATGAATCGACAGTATATGAAAAAGAACGGGATAGATATATAGAAAGATATTGGATTGATTTGACGGAATAATCCGATAAATCAGAATTTGCGGCGAGCCGCCGACAATCTGTGGCAGTTGTTATCAGATTTTCTGTCGCTGTGCGCGGGCAGTCGGCGCGGAGATAAATCAGAATTTATAGAGTGGTGAATGAAATGATAAATCAATGGGAAAACGCCGCAGAGAGTTTTACCATAGGGCAAGAGAACTCGGAATACGCTGAAGTCAATAAGAAAGTCGTTAAGCAACGTTTTCAACAACTTAACGGAAAGAAAGTCCTTGATCTCGGGTGTGGATACGGATATTACACCGATTATTTTGATAGTATAGGTGCAAACACTGTCGGAATGGACGGTGCGCAAATGATGATAAGTATCGCAAGAAAAAAATTTCCAGACAGTCGTTTTATAATTGCCGATTTATACGATTCATTTCCTTTTGATGATAAATCATTTGACATTGTGTTTTGTAACCAGGTGCTGATGGACATTGAAAAAATCGACAGTGTATTATGTGAATGCAACAGAGTGTTAAAAGACAAGGGGATCCTTTATTATTCTATCATTCATCCTGCTTTTTACAATGGAGAATGGCAGACAGATG
>JAZLLB010000112.1:0-4335 GCA_045597925.1 Acutalibacteraceae bacterium | reverse complement strand
ATTAAAGAAACCGCTATTGTCGGATATGTAGGACTTATGCACATTCTGAAAGCCGGCGATTTCATAAAGAGCGACACTTATGAAGCGTTCATGCCGCTTATTGCCACAGCGTTAATCTACTTTGTTATAATTAAGATACTTACCTTGTCCCTCGACCGACTGGAATCAAGGCTCAGAAAATCCGACTCGAGATAAAATGGAGGGAACGATATGATAAAGGTACATAATCTGCATAAGAGCTTCGGTTCAAACCACGTCCTTGACGGAATTGACGAGCATATCGAAAAAGGTGAAGTTGTCGTTATTATAGGACCGTCAGGCTCGGGAAAAAGCACTTTTTTAAGGTGTCTTAATATGCTTGAAGAACCGACTGACGGTGAAATTTATCTTGACGATGTTCAGATAAACACTCCAAAGGCGGATATAAATAAAATCCGCGCAAAAATGGGTATGGTTTTCCAGCACTTCAATCTTTTTCCGCACCTTACCGTACTTGAAAATATCACTCTTGCCCCCGTTAAGCTTAAGAAAATGACAAAGGAACAGGCAAAAGAAAAAGCGACGGAGCTTCTTAAGGTTGTAGGACTTGAGGATAAATCGGATTCTTATCCGGCAAAGCTTTCCGGAGGTCAAAAGCAGCGTATCGCCATTGTAAGAGCACTTGCAATGGATCCTGAAGTCATTCTTTTTGACGAACCCACATCTGCTCTTGACCCCGAAATGGTCGGAGAGGTTCTTGATGTTATGAAAGATCTTGCGAAAGCGGGCATGACGATGGTCGTTGTTACCCATGAAATGGGATTCGCCAGAGAAGTCGGCACGCGTCTGCTTTTTATTGACGGAGGAAAAGTAATCGAAAGCGGAAATCCGAGAGAAGTCCTCGAAAATCCGCAAAACGAAAGAACACAGCTGTTTTTGAGTAAAGTGCTTTAACGCATTTTATATATTTTAAACTAAGGAGACTGTTAAGATGAAAAAAGCATTAAAAATCGCAGTAGTCTTTGCCGCAATCGCAGCTATGCTTATGTCATTCGCGGCGTGCGGCGGTAAAGAAGAAGCAAAAACCGAAGAAAACGGTGAAACAGCTCAGCCTATTGTTTTCGGCACAAACCCCGAATTTCCTCCGTTTGAGTTTGTAAACGGCAACGGCGGAGTTATCGAAAACTATGACGGTATTGACATGGCTATCGCTAAAAAGATAGGTGAGGATAACGGCAGAGAAGCTAAAATCGAAAGTATCGAATTCGATTCACTGCTCATCGCTCTTCAGAACGGCAAGATTGACGCCGCAATAGCAGGTATGACAGTTACACCCAAGAGACAGAAATCCGTTGACTTCTCAACTCCTTACTATAAAGCGACTCAGGTTATGATTGTTAAGGATGCCGACATCAAATCAGCAAAGGATATGGCTGACAAAAAAATTGTTGTTATTCAGGGCTACACTGGTGAAACCTGTGTTAAAAATATGGGATATAAATACGAAGCATTCAAAAAGGGCTCAGAAGCTAACGTTGAACGCAAGAACGGCAAATGTGATGTTGTTGTTATCGACTCAGCAACAGCTCAGAAATATATAAAAGATAACACAGAGCTTAAGATTGTTGAAGACGCGGAAGCGTTTGACTCAGAAGAATACGCAATCGCAGTTAAGAAAGGCAACACGGAGCTTCTCAACAAAATTAACGCATCTATCGAAAAAATGCTCGCGGACGGAACAATCAGCGAGCTTGCGGCGCAGTACCAGTGATATATAATCTCATAAAAAGCATAAGCGGCGGAGCAGACACTCCGCCGTATTTTTTATCTTGTCAGCTTTTTCATCCAGTGAAAACGGTTCGCTTTTATGACGGCAGGTATTGCCTTGAAAAGCTGGTCGGAATTAAGGCAGAACATAACAAGCGGTTCTGACCAGTTAAATTTAAATGCTCCGAGGAATGAAAGCGGAATAACGATGCACCAGATTGCTATTATATCAACCTTGAGAACATATTTTGTGTCTCCCCCGCCCCTGATAATTCCGGTATTCGTCGGCATCTGATACGCTGTACCGATACAGGTTATGCAGAGAATACCTATAAATTTGCGTGCCATTTCAAGCGTTTCGGGGGTAAGGCTGTAAAGTGACAGCACCGGCTCTTTGACAAGCCGCAGGGTGATACTCGTCATAATACCTATTAAAACAAATATCAGCTGCAAGGTTCGCGCGTATTCCTTGATTTTTGACAAATCACCCGAGCCGACTGTTTTGCCGATAACCACCGCCGAAGCAGACGCAGCTCCTGTTGAGGCAACCTTCAGCACCATAAACAGCGTTGAGGAAACGGAATTAGCGGCAATTGCACTGTCGCTGAGATGACCGAGAATAACAGTCTGAAGCGCGGTGGACATACCGAACATGGTGCCGACTATCGCGAACGGCAGACAGGTTATGATAAAATCCTTTATATATGTACGGTCGGGTTTTATAATTTCTTTTAATTTCAGATTAAGCCGCTTTTCAAAGGCAAATACATAAACAGCGATAAGCAGCAGTTCAACAGCTCTTGCAGTGAGCGTTCCGATTGCCGCGCCCGTTACGCCCATTTCGGGAAAGCCGAAGTTTCCTTTTATCAGGCAGTAGTTTATTGAGCAGTTGATAATCAGTGACAAAAGCGATGTATAAAATGCGATTTTAACTTTTTCAACGCTTCTGAGTATTGCGAGCAAAAGATTGGTAAACGCGAAAAGAATATATGTATACTTTATCAGATAAAGATACTCGACGCCCTGTGCGATTATGTCAGGATTATTTGTAAAAAATCCGACTAACTGCGAAGGAAACACTGTTGCCGCAATAAATAGCACTATCCCGCAAAGCGAGCCTGAAATCAACGCTCCGCTGGCAATTTTTTTGATTGATTTTGTATCGTTCTTTCCCCAGTACTGACTTCCGAGAACAACCATCGCATCACCGAGAGAAGCGATAAGCAGACTGTAAACAAACTGAATCTGATTAACAGCCGCCACTCCGGACAGTGAAGTTTCGCTGTATGAGCCAATCATGACATTATCAGCGAGATTTACGCTCAGAACAATGACATTCTGAATAACAAGTATTCTGAAAAGTGAAAAAAACGTTTTATAAAATGTTTTATCTTTAGTAATCATAACACAATAAAAGAGCAGCAAACACGAAGCCTGCTGCCCGGAAAATCTCTGTTATTCGGGTTTCTTTTTGATGATATCGTTGAGAATTACAAAGAAATCGTCATCACCTGCTGAAGCGGCTGACGTTTTAGGCGCACTGCCGAGAACGGGAGGCTCAATCGGAGCCGAGGACTGCTGAGTACGCAGCGGAGTAGCGCTTGCGGTCTGACCCTTGAATGAGGGAATGGGATTGAAATCGTTGACATCACTGGGCTTTTCAAATCCTGTGGCGACAACAACTATTGTAATTTCGTCTTCCATATTGGGGTCAAACGAAACACCCCATGTGATATTCGCGTCGGGATGAGCCTTTTCTGTGATAGACTCAGCGGCATTTTCAACCTCTTCAAGACCGATATCAGGTGAAGATGTAATGCTGATAATAACACCCTTCGCACCTGAAATTGATGTTTCAAGAAGCGGGCTTGATGTAGCCATATCCGCCGCCTGAAGCGACTTGTCCTTACCCTTTGCGGTACCTACGCCCATGTGAGCATAGCCCGCGTCACGCATTACGCTGCAAACATCCGCGAAGTCAAGGTTAACGAACCCGGGAATTTTAATGAGGTCTGAGATACTTTTAACGCCCTGTGAAAGAACCTCATCGGCAACCTTAAACGCTTCTGTAAGAGTCTTACAGCGATCTGAAAGAAGCTTAAGACGGTCGTTGGGGATAACAATAAGGCTGTCGACATTCTCGGCGAGCTTAGCGATACCCTGCTCAGCAAGGATACTGCGCTTCTTGCCCTCGAACTTGAAAGGCTTTGTAACAACGCCGACTGTGAGAATATCCATCTCTTTCGCGATACCGGCTATAACGGGAGCCGCGCCTGTGCCAGTGCCGCCGCCCATACCTGCGGTAATAAACACCATATCTGTGCCTTTAAGCACCTGTATAATATCTTCTCTGCTTTCTTCAGCGGCTTTTTCGCCGATTTCGGGTCTGCCGCCTGCGCCCTGACCCTTGGTCGATTTTTCGCCTATCTGAATTTTATGTGTAGCCTGTGACTCTGCAAGCACCTGCCTGTCAGTGTTCACAACTATGAATTCAGCACCCTGCATACCTGCGGCAATCATCGTATTAACAGCGTTTCCGCCGCCGCCGCCGACACCGATAACTTTTATCTGGACTTCGCTCTCGTATTC
>JAZLLB010000111.1:0-35783 GCA_045597925.1 Acutalibacteraceae bacterium | reverse complement strand
TACCACACCTGCCTCCCTTTGTCAACTCCTTTTTTTGCCCTTTTTTCCTCTTCTCCGCGCGTGCCTTTTGCCTTCCCGCATCCTCACCCCTTTATCTTGTTATTCCCTATACTTTCCATTGTTCTTACTCATACTTTTTACACACTACTTTTACCTTATTTTGCACAAGTGGAGTTTTTTATTTTATCGAAAATTCTTTTTTTAATAGCTTAAAGCTTTTATCGTTTACTGTCTTTATTGTAGAATTTCAAAAGATTTGCCCATTTTATATAATTTTCATTCCGAAAAACTGTCATTTCATTCCTTTTTTGTTTTATTTTCATTTCACTTATGTTACAGTATAAAAAAACTAAAAGGGAGCAATAATTATGAAATTTACAAAAAGAATACTTTCAATTACGCTGGCGGTAATCATGTGCATAACCCTCGTGATACCCGCTTTTGCAAAAAACTCTCAGGAAAGGCTCAAGTATCTTGTTATCGGCGATTCTATTGCCGATGCTTACGGAATTCTCAACGGCAATTACGCCGGATACGGTTACATAGTCGCAGACACCAACGAATACGATGTTACCGTAAACGCATACAGTGGCGGCGAGACAACAAATTCTCTGTTGAGAAAAATCCGCAACTCAAAAATTTTAGAGAAACAAATTGCCGAAGCCGACATCATAAGCATATCAATCGGCGGAAACGATTATTTTCTTGATGATTATGAATCCATTGACATTGACAGAATCGTCAAAATGGCACTTCGTTATATGTTTCTCAAAGACAGTACGAAGCTTGATGAAATTGCCGCAAATGCCAGAGAAAATTTCTACTCCATAATGCAGGAAATCCGCACAATTAATCCTAACGCGGTTGTAGTTGCTCAGACTCTTTATAAAGCATGGTACGGCCTTACGGGAAAAGCTTACGATGAGGTCACAAAGCGCATTAACGGAATATTTTATGACTATAAAGCTCAGCATCCCGAAAAATTCGCCGTTGCCGAAGTCGCCGAAGCCTTTAAAGGGCATAAAGATTACGTTACGGCAGACACAATTCATCCGAGTGCAAAAGGAAATGTTGCGATAGCAAAAGCAATTCTTGAAACTCTTTATGAGCTTGGTCTCGGTAAATCCACGGAGCCTGTCATAACTACACAAGGCATAGATTATAACTACTGGCTTGATGGTGACAAATCATTCAGAAATGTAATGCTGTATTTTATTGTGAGACTTGCAACAGGCAGACTTTTTGTAAAATAAATCATGCAGTTCCTTTATTTTTTCATTTACATATGATATAATCTGTCTGAGGACGTGATTATTATATGAAAAGAATTGCTCAATTTGAAAAAGTCAGCTTCAGTCAGTTTTATGAAAGCTGGATTTCCGACTTCGGCGGAAGTGAAGACGATATCAGAAAAATCTATGATTCAATAAAAATGCCCCGCAGAGCGACATCCGGCTCGGCAGGGTATGACATATTCTCTCCCGTTGATTTTACGATTGCTCCGGGAGAAAGCCTTAAAATTCCAACAGGAATACGATGCAGAATTGATGACGGCTGGGTGCTGAAAATTTACCCCAGAAGCGGTCTCGGATTCCAATTCAGACTTCAGCTCAACAACACAGTCGGAATTATCGACAGTGATTATTATTTTTCCGACAACGAGGGGCATCTGTTTATCAAGGTGATGAATGACTCAAACGAAAACAAAACCGTTAAGCTCAAAGCAGGCAGCGGCTTCGCTCAGGGGATTTTTGTTGAATACGGCATAACGTATGATGACGATGTTACAGATATCCGCAACGGCGGGCTGGGCAGTACTACAAAATGAATACAGCTCAATTAAAGCAAAAACTCTCTGCCGAAAAGCGGAGAGTTTTTATTCATCTGAGTCAAACCTCAGTTCAACTTTTTTAGGAGTTTTAATTATCATAATTACTGTAAGAACGGTCAATATCCAATTCGCGGCAAGAACAGCATAGTAACCTTTTGCCATAGTATATTCTTTTAAGATACCGTAATCCCCCGCCACACCTGACAGTTTAAGAATCGTTGAGGAATAAATCGTTGCGAACGTCATATACGCCGATGATATAATGGGTATAACTTTCGGACGGTCATTCCATGTGAACACAAGACCCGCAAAGAAGCTCACAAACATAAGAATCCATATCACATAGCTCACTGTTGTTCCTTTATCGCTGAGGGCACCGCTCACTCCCATGCTGTATCCACCTGCTATGCCCGCACTGTCAAATACACAGCTGAAAGACGGAAAAAGCGTCATCATAAGAGCGGTAACTACAAACCCGACGGCATTTGCAATTTTTATTGGCGTAGGTGCTTTATACACTTTTACAAATTGCATTTCGTCCACAAGCTCACCGTCTCTCATTATCAGCTAATGTATATTATATATGATTTAGCAAAAAAGTCAAGGCAATACCGCATAATTAGGGTATGCGGATTGCTAAGCAGGATTTTTCGTCAGATTAGCCGAATTTTTTGAAGGAATATTTACATATTTCAAGAAATTTCAGGCAATATGACGGAAATATTAAGCACAGTGTACGCCTCTGAAAGTGCGCCTCAATAATCTGTCATGAAAAAAAGCCGAGGATTTCTCCCCGGCTCCGAAAATTCATTTTACACAATCAAGCATCAAATGTGTAGGTATAGAATGTACCGTTGCTCTTATCAAAGATAGACCACGTCTTGTTAAGACCAATCTTCTTAATGAGACTGTTCTGACCAACGGATACTTTAAGTATGCCGTAAACCTGAACTGTGCCGTTAAGGGCAGCGTCAACGTCAAGGTCCGAACCTGCGAGTGCCGCAGAAACAGCGTCAACCGCTACATTAAGAGTGCTTTCTGTGATTACTTTGCCTTCACCGTCAAGGAATTTAAGTGTTGTGTAAACGCTTGCACCAAGACCGCCAGTAACATTTACGTCAACAACATCATAACCGAGAACGCCGAGACCGAGACCTACGCCGAGGCAAAGTGAGAAATCGCCCGCCGCGTTAATCTGCTTGTCAAGCTTCTCTTCGTCATGAATGAATCTTCCCTTGTTGTTGATGATTTCATAGCCTGAATAGTTGTTTGATGTAACAACTACCTGCATTGAACCGTCAACGCCGATAACAACTGAAAGGTCGATTGAGATTGTAAGAGATGTGTTTCCGATGGGAATATCAAACTTCGCAATATCAATCTTTGATTCGCCTGACTTAACCTCAAACAGACCGTTCTTAACCTTGTCAAGGAACGAAACAGCGTCTGCCTCTTCGCCGAGTGCTTTTTCGGCGACAGAGCATGTGTAACCGCCGCTGATTGTGGTTGTGTCTACAAGAGTGTACTTTGACGTAAGATATACTTCGTTGAACTTAAGTGATTTAATGCTTGCGTCAAATTTAGCGTTAAGCTTAAGGTTCTGGAGATCGTACTCCTTGCTTACATTAACGCCGCCGTTGCCGAGAGTCTTTGAGATGCTGAACTTAAGGCCTGTGTCTGTAACCTTAGCCTTAACCTTAAAGCCTTTAACTGAGAAGCTGATGCTTATCTTCTGAAGAAGGTCAGCATCATAAAGGGCGTCAAGAGCCTTATCTTTAAGATCTCCGAAAAATGAATCAGCAGCAAGTCCTTCAATACCCTCACTTACAACTTCACCTGTGCCGTCAGTAATAACAGCAGCGGCAAGGTTGGGAGCGAATGAACCCTCAAAGTCAACCGCGTCAATAACATCTTCCGCTTCAACGGGAGCAGTTACAACAGTGTTGCCTTCAACAGCTTCGGCGAGGAAAGCTTCGTTTCCTGCTACAAAAATGTCGCCTTCATTAATGCCTGCGTCCTCAGAGAAAGTAATAACTTCGCCGTCAGCTTCGAAATCAGCGTCAACAACCTTTACACCGTCAGCGTAATCAATTGCGTACGAGTCTTCCTTAAACTCTTTGTTGTTCGCAAGCTTAACAGCAGCGTCAAGAGCGGCGTCACAGTCAGCCTTATCCATAGCTCCTACAGGAACCATGTTGAAGGTGTTTGTGTCAACCAGTCCGTTTGCTACCGCTATGGCAACCTTGTCATAAGTGGAAAGCTTTTTAGCGTTCTTAATCTTAACCGCGTCAAGCTCCTTATCGGTCGCCGTAAGTTTTGCAGCGTTAACAAGTGTTGTTGCTGCAAAATCGGTTGTAACAGGCTTATCAAGGTCGAGGTCAGCCAAATTGTAATCAACGAGAACGCCCCACTCTGCAGCTGTTTTAACAGCGTCAAAGTCATCGCCTTCAGCTAATCCGAACTCTTTATCAAGCTCATACAACCAGTCTTCAGTTGAGATCTTATCTGTGCCGGGCTTAACGAAACCGGGTATAAGAGATCCCATGAAGGCCATAATTAATGCCATGAACATTGAAAAAATCTTTTGCATTGTCTTTTCCTCCTTATATATTTTTTATGAAGGCAGAACACAACGGGTTACAAGTGGTACAGCGCTAATACCGCTTAAAACAGCTGATAAAGTCAACTGCTCCCGACTGCATACAAACCCTCATGATGATTATACAATCAAATGTAAAAAAATACAAGTGTTTTTTACAATTTTTCCGGTATTGGTCAAATAAATATGTGTATTTTCACAATTACAATAAAATTCTTGACATCTCAATATTATTTTGCTATAATTACTGTCCGCGGTGATTCTATGCCGCAATCCTTGGCGCGAAAGCGCCCATTATGTCCAGAAGGAGGTGCTTCAGAGATGGTTAAATACGAAACAATGTTCCTTTTTTCACTTAAAGACGGTGAAGAAGCTACAGCAGCACTTGTTGAGAAGATGAAGAATCTTGTTTCTGCTAACGGTACTCTCGAGAGCGTTGACGAGTGGGGTAAGCGCAAGCTTGCTTACGAAATCGAAGACGAGACCGAGGGCTTCTATGTTCTTATGAACTATGAATGCGAACCCGATTTTCCGGCAGAACTCGACCGTATCGTTAAAATCACAGACGGTGTTCTTCGTGCTCTCATCATTAAGAAGTAAGGAGGATAATCCTGATGATTAACAATGTTGTTCTCATGGGCAGGCTGGTGGCGACACCCGAACTGCGCAGTACAGGAACAGGGATATCCGTTGCTTCTTTCACAATTGCCGTTGAGCGCGCCTTTGCAAAAGCAGGCGAGCAGAGACAGGCTGATTTCATTGACTGCGTTGCATGGCGCAATACCGCTGATTTTATCACAAGATATTTTCAGAAAGGCTCAATGATAGCAATTACAGGCAACATTCAGACCCGTAATTATGAAGATAAAAACGGAAACAAGCGCAAAGCTGTTGAGGTTGTTGTTGATAACGCCAGTTTCTGCGGTTCAAAAGCAGAATCAGGCACAACAGGCGGGTATTCAGCTCCCGCGGCTCCCACTGCTCCTGCTCCCTCATTCACTTCCGGCAGTGAAAGTGATTTTGAGGAAATTTCAGAAGACGACGATCTTCCGTTCTGATTATCGTTGTCAGACTTAAATTTATAGGAGGTTTTTAATATGGCTTACGATAAAAGCAACCGTCCCAACAGAAAGGGACGTAAAAAGGTTTGCTCTTTTTGTGTAGACAAAGTTGATTATATCGACTACAAAGATATCAACAAGCTCAGCAAGTATACATCTGACAGAGAGAAAATTCTCCCCCGTCGTGTAACAGGCACTTGCGCGGCTCATCAGCGTGTTCTCACAACCGCTATTAAGCGTGCGCGTCAGATAGCTCTTCTTCCATACACAAACGACTGATAAAAAGTCAATAGAGAATTCAAAGATGGTTCTGAAAGGTGTCCTGCTTTTCGAAATCATCTTTTTTATTGTAATTATTATTGTAAACCGCGATTTTATGTGTTAGAATTCAGTAAAAGGAAGTGTTTATATGAATAAATATGATATTGCGGCGTTTATATGGCCGTCATACACAGGCGATGAGCCGAGAACGAGAATGTTCTGGCCTGAGGGATACGGCGAATGGCAGACAGTCAAAGCAATGAACAAAAGCTATGAAGGCAGCCGCTGGCCGAGAAAGCCTTTATGGGGTTATGTAAACGAAGCGGACAACCGTGTTATGGAAATGCAGATAAACTGCGCCCTCGACTACGGAGTAAACGTGTTTATATATGACTGGTACTGGTTTGATAACAGACCATTTCTTGAAAACTGCCTCAATGACGGATTTCTTAAAGCACGAAACAATAAAGATATGAAATTCTATCTCATGTGGGCAAACCATGATGCCACTCATCTGTGGGATAAGAGAAATTCTTCAGACATTCTTTCAACTGTTATATGGCAGGGAAAGGTTACGCCCGAAATATATTCAAATATCTGCGACAGAACAATTGAGAAATACTTTAAGCTTGACAATTACTATATGATTGACGGCTGCCCTGTCTATATGATTTTTGACCTTGATAATTTCATCCGAACTTTCGGTTCAACTGAGAAATGCCTTGAGGGAATAGAGGAATTCCGTCAGAAATGCGTTGACGCAGGTTTCAAAGGACTCCACCTTCAAGCTGTCCACTGGAACGGGCGCCGTTACGGCTGGCTTGCTGGAAGCGACCCGTGCTTCGGCAAAACGGTTGAGGAGGTTTATGACTATCTGGGCTTCGATTCTGTCACCAACTACAACTGGGGCGGTTCCGCGAACCTTGACGGCGATTACAGAAAGCTCACTGCGGAATATATACAGAGCATAGAAAATACATCTGAAAAAATTAAAATTCCGTTTTATCCCAACATCACAATCGGCTGGGACAATAACGTAAGATTCCACAAATTTATTCCCGGTGTTGTAACGGGAAATGACCCTGAAGCGTTCGGTGATGCCTGTGCAAAAGTCAAGACTTTCACAGACAAATCTCTTGCCGATAATAACATGAAAGCACCGCTTATAACGGTCAACAGCTGGAACGAATGGACTGAAACCAGCTACCTTGAACCCGATGATTTATACGGCTACGGTTATCTCGAGCAGATAAAATCAACATTCTGTAAGTAAAATTTGAAAGGTGCCGGAAATCAGCACCTTTCTTTTTTGCCTTTTTTCAGAAACGTTTCGGGATTCATAAAAATTTTAAACACCGGCTCCCAGATTTTAAGCGAACAGATAAGCGTAAACATTACCGTGAGCACCGCAAAAAGAATTGCAGGGTGAATCTCCGGCAGAAGATTTTTTATTCTGCCGTCAAAAATATGAATCAGCGAATAATGAAGCATATAAACCTGCAAAGAGCGGCTGCCCCATTTTGCGATTATTCCATTTTTGCCAAGCTTATTCGGAGTAAGGCATACAACCGCGCCGCCAATCAGGAATGCCATGATATAATAAGCAAATCTTAAAACACAGCCGTATATCTTATATCTGCCTAACGCATCAAACCCCCATCTTCCTGTTATCAGATTCCTGAAAACAGAAAACGTATCCAAATTTCTGTATACAAAAATACCAAACGCAATCAAAACAATCAACGATAAAATCTTCACGTATTTTCTGTCAGCAAACTCAGAAACTGTTTTCGGCTCAAAACAGTATCCTGCATAAAAGAACGGAAAAAAAACAAACATACGCATAAGCGCAAGTGTATCACCGAGGGAAGAATCATACCCCGCCACGCACGCAATTGCAATTATGAGCGGAAATATATACGCAGGCGAAAATTTCTTCAATCCGATTGTAATAAGCGAAAACACAAACATCGCCAGCATGTACCACGGCAAATCTCCTGCAAATGTCAATGAAATTGACACATCTTTATATGCGATAATTCTTGAACAGAACAAAATAAGCTTTGTAATGAAAAAGAGGAAAAGATACACCGTTATTTTGTTGTACCGCTTCTCGTTAACATTCCTTTTGCTGAACATTCCCGAAACAAACACAAACACAGGCATATGAAATGTATAGATAAACATAAACAGCGCGTTCTGCCATGACGAGCCGTCGCCGAATGCTTCAATAACGTGACCGAGCACCACAAGGAATATAAGAAAAAATTTCAGAATATCCCATTTTTCTATTCTCGCGCTTTTTTCCATAACTTAACCTCACTTATACATATAAAAAACCATATCGCATTTTTCTTTTTCGCCGATTGAATATGTTCCGAACGGTGTTGAAGTGAACTGCCGTGCCTCCGAATACTCACCTGTTGACGGATTGAACCATTTATAGTTATAGACCGTACTCGGTTCAAGACTTCCTATTCTGCCGGTGAGACTTCCCGTCAGTTCGTTCCCGTTCGGTTTCTGACCAACGGAATTATCACTGAAATTATAGAAATAAATTACCATCTCGGAATTATCGCTGTTGCCTGCCGCATATGCACACACGCCTGCGCACCGGTCAAAGTAAAGGGTATTGTTGAATCTCGGAATAAGATTCCACCAGTCAAATGAGGTGAAAAATTTCTTCATATACCCCATCTGATAAGCGCACGGATATTCAAGAGCGTCACGCCATGTGGCGTTTATTTTTTCCTCAGAGGTTACTGTATCAACTCCGTCATACGAATTTTTATCTTCATCGTATGTGTTAAGGTAGCTCCATGTGTCATGCGCTCCCCAGCCGTAGCCGAACATACCACTCAAATACGAAGCCCAGCCCTGCATTCGTGAGCCGAAATTCTTTGTCCAAAGATAACAGTATCTTCCCTCGTAATTTATAACGGGCTTGCCCTGCGAATTATACCAGAAATCCTTTTCCCTTTTCTGACTGCTGTTTTCCGTAAGGTCGGGTGACCACTGCGCCGCGTACCAGCTGTGAGCATAAACATCTCTGAATACAGATGGTTTGGAATCAGTATATGATTTCAGTTTTTCCGATGTACCTTCACCGCTGCCGTAAGCACCTACGCCGCCCGAGTTTTCCTGATGAGCCGTCAGCGGATGGGAATAAGCATCATATTTGTCAATGTATTCAGCCACCAGCTTATACGGATTATTCAGATAATTCCACTGAGGGTGATTATCGTCCCTGCCGTAAAAATCCCTGTCAACCTCCTGCCCGAGAGTCCACATAACAGGATAAGCTCCGTAGCGCGCCACCCAGTAGCGTGATATTTTTTCAAGATATTTTTTTACGCTTTCGCTCAAAGGATTCACGGTTTTTGCGCCGTCTGAAATTGTTCGCGATTCATCATACCCGTCCATATTGTCAATGAGAACACCCATTGAATAGGGGAAGAAAAACTCGGCGTTCGCGTGAGTAAGTCCCGTGTCCGCAATTATTTTGAATTTCGCGTCATAATCGGCAAGACCCGCCATGTCCGCATCGGTTATACCGTCTGAAAAATCAAATCCCGCACCGATAGGCTCACTCTGAAACACGGTGAATCCCTGCTGAATCCGTTTTTCACATATGGTCTTAACCATCTCCTTCGTTTCATCGCCGAGGCTCCAGTGCGTATCGCCGAGATAGAAAAACGGCGTTCCGTCATCATAAGTCATGTATTTTTTGCCGTAAGACGTTGTAACAAATCCGTGACGGTAAACATCAAGTTCGCCGTCATACGCAGAGCATATAATTTTGCCTGTTCTTCCGTTGAGGGAATCATTTTCCTTATCTGTACATTCGGTTTTATACAGCCATTCGCCCTCCGACGGGCAGACAAATCTTATTTTCCATTCATTGCCGCCGTTCCAGAACGCGGGGATAATATATTTCACTCCGCACCCGGCAAGAACGAGGTTTACGTCAACATCATTGAACGGGTCGGCATAGATTTTTTCGCTTTCAAGCGTAATTTCCGCGGCGACCCATGTCCGGGCATTTATAACAGTTTCCGGAGCTGTAACAAAATCGTTACCTGTGTCGTCGGTGATAATCTTTTTTCTGTACTGCGCTTCTTCAGGAAACTTCTGATTTTTCGCTTCAATATCACGAACTGTTTCGGCGATCAATCTTCCGCAGACACAGTACGGCACACCTATACCGTCAAAAAAGCTCTGAACCGCTTTCTGACTTTGCAGAACTCCCGAATAAAGCGTAAGTAAAAATGCAAGAAACAGGGATATAATGCTTTCCATAAAAATTCCTCCCGAATATACTGTAAAAAATATATCATAACCAGACTGAAAAATCAATTGTACTTTACTTTTTTTACACAGCGTGATATATTTTAGAAAAAACTGTTCGGAGGTTGAACTTATGGATACAATTAAATTTGATTTATCGAAAAAAGCTGGAAAATTTAAAATTCTCAACGCAACCAACGGCGGTCCGTGGCACAAGCGTCACGCGTCTGACCAGTACCGCTCAAATCTTGAAGATTACAAAAACGCAAAAATCCCCTATTCACGCAATCATGATTCAGCCGTATGCGGAGTTTACGGCGGCCCGTATTCTCACGATATCACCTGCATTTTTTCCGATTTTGACGCCGACCCGGAAAAGCCAGAAAGCTATGATTTCGCCTGCACCGACGAGGCGATTCTCATTTGTCTTGAAGCGGGTACAAAAACATTTTTCCGCCTCGGTCAGACGATTGAGCATCAGATAAAAAAGCACGGCACAGTTCCGCCGAAGGATTTCAAAAAATGGGCGGTTATCTGCGAGCATATCATACGCCACTATACAGAAGGCTGGGCCGACGGATTTTATCACGATATGCCATACTGGGAAATATGGAACGAGCCCGACATTGACCGGGATGACAGCCCCAACAAACGCTGCTGGGGCGGTACAAAGGCTCAGTATTTTGACTTTTATGAAGTTGCAGCGAAGCATCTGAAAGAATGTTTCCCTCAACTTAAAATCGGCGGTCCCGCTCTTGCGGGTAACGAACAGTGGGCAGACGATTTCCTTTTTGAAATGAAAAAGCGAAATGTTTCGCTGGACTTTTTCTCATGGCATATTTACGCCGTAAAGCCTGAGCAGATTATTGAAAAATCCGAAAGAATGAAAGCTCTGCTCATAAAGCACGGATTTGAAAAAACAGAAAGTATTCTCAATGAGTGGAATTATGTCAAAGGCTGGACTGACGAATTTGTTTACACCATCAAGGCCATACATTCTGTAAAGAACGCCGCGTTCACCATGGCGGTGATTACCGAAGCTCAGAAATCAACCATTGATATGCTCATGTATTATGATACACGTCCGTCTGTTTTCAACGGCGCGTTTGATTTTTACACTTATGAAAAATTAAAAGGGTACTATCCTCTTTACTGGTACGGAATGTTCTATAATATGAAGAATGAAATTCGTTCCGAAAATGAAATTCCCGATATCCACTCGCTCTGCGGCACTGATGAAAACGGCAAAGTTCTCTGCGTTCTCACATATTATACAGATGTCGATATCGCATATGAAAAATCGTTCTCGGTTGACTTCGAAAAAAACGGGAAATACGAAATTTATCTTCTTGATGAAAATAATGACGGCGAGCTGATAAAAACAACGTCGGATTTAAGCTTCATAATGAAAGCGAATTCCTGCGTTATGATAAAAGAAATATAAATAAAAAACAAGACACAGTATGTCTCATTTTAAAGAACAGGACATTTGCCCGCTTTATGTCCTGTTTTTTTATCGAAAAATATACTAAGCTGTTGTTTGAAAGGAGGACTTATTATGGATCAGATGAAAATAGGTCAGTTTATCAAAAGTCTGCGCAAGGAAAAGGGTCTTACTCAGGAGCAGGCGGCAGAGATTTTCAGTGTTTCAAGAAGAACGGTCACGCGATGGGAAACAGGTGCGAATCTGCCCGATATAAGTGTTCTGACAGAAATATCGGATTTTTATAATGTGGATTTGCGCGAAATTTTAAACGGAGAAAGGAAAAGCGGGAAAATGGATAAAGAATTAGAAGAAACCGTAAATCAGGTTGCGGAATACAGCAATATGGAAAAAGAAAAGACAAGCAAAATACTGCTTATATATTTTGCCGTCGGCATTGTTTCACTCATAGTAAATCAGACACTTACACTGCTTGAAATCGGTGAAACATTCTGGGCGGGATTTTTAAAAGGAGCAACGGCAGGTCTTGCGTTTATCGCTCTGCTTTTCGGAATTTTCTATATTACGGGAATACTAACAAAGCTTTCCGAGCATAAGCAAAAACTGCAGAAAAAATCAGAGAAGAAAAATGATTAGTAAAAAACGGCTGAAAACTTTGATAGCTTTCAGCCGTTTTAATGTTAAATTTTAAACGCCCAATCAAGCAGCACCGTTCTGATTTTCACAAGAATTTCATATAGCTCTTTTTCACTGAGCTTTTGAAGTTCTTCTTTTTTTATGTCAGCATCAGATATTTTTTCGGCGACTTCATCATAGCAGTCGGCATAAAATTTTATAATTTTTATTGCCGTTTCCGTATTCAGCGGTTCACCGAAATCAGTGTATCTTATGGTGAGGTGATCAATTTCATCTGCCTGTAAAAACAGAGTTGCTCGATTCTTATTCATACGCACCTTACAGCTTTCTTATGTAATATTTACAGCCGCCCTCAAAATAATCGGGTCGGCGCATGGCGTCAGCGCCCAGTAAATCAATGAGCTTGACAGTGTGTGTCTGCACAGTACCCTCTTCAAAAAGGTCAATCACCCTGCCTCCGCGCAAATCGTCATGGCAGGACATATTATATCCCAATGCCGCATCCTGAGCCATGGTTACGCCGCAGTATTCCCCCTGCAAATCGCACAGATGCTCGTGACCGAAGAATATACCCTTTACATCTCCGCGCTGAAGACAAGCGGCAAACAGGCCGAAATTCATTTCACAGGTGCCGAGCATCTCACGCTTAGAGCCGATTGCTCCGCATTCCTCGGGATTGCGCGCTATGAGCGAAAACTCAGGCAGCGGAATGTGCATGAACATAACCGCGGGAATTTTTGCGCCCGCGTTTTTTTCCGCCTCTTTTGACGTATTGTAATACCACATAACCTGCTCAAAGGTAGGCATCGCGCCGTCCTGTCCCTCATTAAAGTGTTCGGGCAGACGAATTTTCGTACTTTTAGACAGATTGAATTTTTTCACAAGGTCTTCGACCACTCTGTGGGAATCAAGTCCGAAAATATGAAACGCTGTTTTCTCTCCGTCATGAGACAAAACAGGAATACAGTAATTACCGACACCGTCAATATCCTCAGGTCCCGCTTCATTGAGGCAGCCGCTTATGGATTCGTAAACCTTTTCTTCCTCACGGATATCAATACCCATCTCCCTGTCGTGATTGCCGAAAACAGCAGACCACGGCAGATTTCTTTTTAAAACCGGCTCCAGAATCCGCGTAAATTTTTCTTTCGCTTCATCAAAGCTGTCAGCTTCAATGCACTGGTCACCGCCGATAAATATAAAATCAGGCTTGGTTTCTTCAATAAGAACGTCAAGGCCTTTTATAACCTTGTAATTATAATCCTCTTTCAGCTTACGGTTTCTGCCCAGATGAAAGTCTGACACCATAAGGATTCTGAATTTTCCGTTTTCGTTAAAACGCAGTAATGGCTTATTCATAGCGGATTATTTCTCAAGAGACTGCATAAACGCCCATGATTCCTCGCAGGCTTTGAACGGGTCATCGTCAACCCAGTCGCAGTCCTGTTCATACATGATATAGGGAATTTCAAGCTCGCAGGCGGCTTCGTAGCAGGCTTTAAGGTCTACAACACCCTTGCCGAGAGAAACGAACTTGCGGTAGCCGTTCTCGTCAATAATATAATCCTTGAAATGAAGAACTTTTACTCTGCCTTTCATTCTGTTAAGAATTTCAACAGGGTCATTATCACCGTAGTGAATCCACGCAACATCGGGAATAAAGTTGAAAGTTTCCTTATCGGTATTTTCAATAAGCATATCCATAAGAGTGCAGTTCTTATCACCGAGCTTATTGAACTCAAAAGCGTGATTGTGATAATTAAATGTCATGCCGTTCTCTTTAAGAACCTAGCCGATTTCCGACGCCTTGTCAATAAACTCCTGAACGTGTCTTGAGTTTTCTCTGTTTTCGCTCGGGCATGAGCCGAGGCCGAGAGCATCGCAGTCAATGATTTTGTGCTCTCTGATAAGACCCTCAAGGTCTTCTTCCATACGGTCAAATCCCTTATGAGTAATGCAGACTTTCATGTTGTGCTTATCAAGCGCTTTTTTCTGGTCTTCGGCAGGGAAATCACCGATACCCGAAATCTGAACGTCGGTAACGCCCATCTTCTCAAGTCTTTCGAGGGTTTTATCAAAATCCTCAGCTGTTTTGATATGGTCGCGCAGAGTGTAAAGCTGTATTCCCATAATCGGTTTTTTCATAATAATATCCTTCTTTCAAATGCGGTTTTCCGCAAAAATTAAACTGTTTTAAGATAAGCGTCAAAAGCGCTTAAAAGTCTGTCGTTCCGTTTACCATTATCATCAGGTGCTGAACAGCCATGCCATGAAGCGGCGGTCTGCTTTTCAATCGAAAAAGCTATGCACTGCCCTCTCGCTCCTGTTTTAAGAAAAATTCCTGTATCTCTGAACTGAGTGCAGGCAAAATCCTCTTTCATTGCCGTATCAATCCACTCTCGTGAAACAATCCGCTTTCCGTTGTAAATTCCGCCGCGGGCATAGGTATAACCCAATTTAGCCGTATCCTCCGAACGGGCGAAAAATCCGCCGCCGCAGATTGGATACCCCTGAGGGCAGGTCGCCATCGACCACTGCGCGAACGAAAGCGGCTTCATAATATTTTCACGCATAAAAACGATTGCGTTCACACCACTCACCTTGCTGATAATCCTGCCCAGCAGATAATACGACGCGTCGGAATATTTATAAAACATACCCGGTTCATGCTCGATTTTTATTGAAAAAACGTATTTCAGAAAATCATCACCGATTTTTTCAATATCTCTGTCTTCGTCAACACCATAAGGGATATTTTCAATACCTGTTTTATGCTGCAATGTGTGACGGACCGTTACATTTTTCCAATTCCCGTCAAGAGTGTCTCCCATTTCCTCTTCTGTAAAAAAAGAAGTAACTTTGTCATCAACAGACATAAGTCCTCTGTCACATAAAATGCCGATTGCGGTCGCGACAAAGAATTTTGTTGTGGAATGTCCGTTATTTGCGTTATTGCTGACATCACTTTGCCACTTCTGAACACCGTTTTTATCAATAATCACGGCATCATACATGGGAGCCTCTTCTTTAAGTACGGCATCAAAAAACGCGTTCTGCATATTACTTCCTCATTTCCTCACCGGGATAATTTTCAACACAGTCCATTGAACGTATCATGTAAGTCTTAACATTCCACGGGTCGTTTTCATCGATATCGACTATTCTGCCGCCGCGAAGGTCATCATCGCAGTAGCCGTCATAATTAAGACCCGCATCATACGCCAGCTTCACACCGCAGTATGTGCCGTCATAGTCGTTTATATGGTCATGACCGCAGATAAAGGTCTTGACGTCACCGCGCTGAACAAGAGTTGAGAACATTCCCGAATTTATCATATTGCAGCCGCAATGCTCACGCCTTGTTCCTCTGTAAACCGTCTGCGCTACATTTTTATAAAGCAGAATATACTCAGGCAGCGGCATATGACAGACCATAAGTCCGGGGATTTTATTACCCGCGTAATTTTCAAGCTCAACAGAAGAATTCCAGTACCACATAAGCTGGTCAAAACGGAAAGTGTCGTAGTGAGAGTCAAGAGAAAAACTATCCGGCAGAAAAAGCCACCATCTGTCTTTCTGCAGGCCGAATTCATCGGCAAACTCTCCCGCGTTATCGTGAGAGTCAAGTCCCCACACATTATATACGATTCTCTCGCCGTCGGAGCTTTTAACAGGCAGAACGTAATTTCCCGTACCGCTTACATCTTCGGGCCCTCTTTTTGAAACACAGTACTCAAAGCTTTCGTAAATATCCTCCTGCGCTTCATTTTTTATGCCTTTTTCGTCATCATGCCCGCCGAAAACGTGAGCCCATGGAATTTTTCTTTCCTCAATACAGGCAACCGTCTCTTTGAGAAAAGCGGTTATACTTTCAACAGATTCCGCCGCGTCTCCCCAGACAGTGTCGCCCAGAATAAGCACAAGGTCGGGCTTTGAGGTATCAAGCAGAGCAGACAGGTCTCTTATCAGACGGCGGTCAAAATTAACTCTTCCGTGAAAATCGGAAACACAGAGAATCCTGAATTTCCCGTCTTTGAATTTCAGTTCTTTTTTTAATTTTAAATTTTCTTCAAGATATGACATAAGCCTGCTCCGTTTATTTTAATTTCGCGATTGCTTCTTTAACGGCATAGTATGACGGTTTCGGTTTTCCGTCTTTTGTGACAATTCCCCAGCGAGTCTCTATCGGGCAATCCTCCTGACCGCAGATATAGCAGTGGCTAGAGTCGGAATAGCAGTAAATTGTCGCTCCGCCCACATATCTCTTTTTAGCAAGGCGGGCGAAAATATCTCTGTAAAACTTTGCCTGTCCTTCCGGTGTATGCTCATAGCCTGGAATTTTTGTTATCCTCGGCATTTCTCTGTAAAGGTGGTTTGTGATATCGCTTTTGAAAAGCAGGTTGAAATATCTGTCCTTATTATTTTCGCAGACTTTTTTTGTGTGATTTTTAAGATTATTCGGCAATTTCTCTACAAATTCAACGATTTTTTCTTTTGCTTCTTTTTCGCTCGAAACGCCGTATGATTTAAGAATATCAATCTTTTCTTTTTTAGTTTTAGGCTTGCCTCCGCTCATATAGCCGAATTCCTGAATAAGCACAGGCTTTTTTGTCATTGCCCACACAAAGCGTATAAGCACGTCAAACATCCACATAAATCCGGGGAACGCGGCAAAGCAGCCGAGATAAATATCTATGCCCACATAATCGCAGTAAGGCAGATAAGGAAGCAGCTTGCAGTGCAAATCAGCCTGAGGTCCCGCGGAGTTGTAGCCGACAATCACATCTTTCCGTTCAGGATAAATCGCTTCAAGCTGAACGCCGATAAATTTCGCCGCCTCGTCCATATTAAGCGGCAGAGTAAAATGCGGCATTCCCATTTCATTCGTAACCTGAATGCCCGAAACACAGCTCTGAAGGTCGTTTATCAGAAACTTCGCAACCTCTTTTACTTTTTCGACCTCATCTGATTTGCGGATATCGGCACCATACTCAATATAATCATCGGGGTACGGCGTAACCGCCATAACCTTTATGCCGTTGCGTTCATAGCCTGACGCTCTTTCTTTAAAAGAAAGATAATGTCCGCTGAGCGTTCCGTCTTTATTAAACGGAAACGGAATATCAAATCTTACCCAGCCGATATTCGCTCCTTTTATCTGCTCATAATTTTCATTAGGATGACATACACCGCAGATGAAGCCTTTCTTTCGAAAGGCTTCCGCTTCTTCGTTAGTGCCTGCGATAAAAAATGATTTTATAAGATTCGCAGGCAGATATTTCAGTCCGTATTTAATCTGTTCTTTAAGAAATGGTTCCATAAATTACTGCTCGCTTTCAATCATCTCTGACATTTCTTCAATCATTTCGTTCATTTCCTCATTTTCCTGCTCCTTGGCAACAAGAGCTCGGCGTTCATTAAGAGCGATATACATTCTTTCTCTCTTTTCGCCTTCAAGGTCATAGAAAATGTAGGGTATCATCTTAATGATATTCGGCACAATGCTGATACCGGTGAAGAGGAAAAACACTTTCTGATAGACCAGCTTGCTCCCCTGAGACCACGGCAGCATCGGAATAGTAGCATCATAACCCGACCACTTAAAGAGGACAATTGTGAGAACAGCGTTTATGGGCTGCGTAACTTTCTTTATAAGGTCTGTGAGAATGTTGACGGTACCGTCGGGACGTTCACCCGTAACATACTCTGTATAGTCGTTGATTTCTCTTCTCAGTTCAGCTTCAAACACGTTAGCAGGGCCGTTGTTAAGTCCGTTCAGACCGTAGAACAGGGCGTAAATTCCGATAATAGCCCACTTTTTATCAACAAGACTCCAGCCGAATATCATCATTCCGACTACGCTGATAATATCCCAGATTCTCAGTGCGACAACCGCGCGTTTATTGTTGTTTTTAAACAGCTTCTGGAATGTCGGTATAAACGCTACACTAAGGGTGTTGAATATATTGTTAGGCAGGTAAGCGATGAATGACGGAATTGAACCGCCGAAAATTTCCTGCTGAGTAACAACGTCCCACGAGTAACCGCCGTCGCTCCACCAGCTTACAGAGAAATCTGCGATGAAATTGCGCAGCGCGTATTTATTTTTAAGAACATAGAAAATTGATTTTGTAACAGGCGCGGGCTTGGGCTGAAGAACAATTCTTTCACGGCAGCCGATCGCCATTGCTATATTGGAGAAACAGCCGATAATCGCGCTGACTGTCGCGAGTACCATGTAAAGTGTCGAAAGCTCAAAGTCGATATAACCTTTATTATTCAGCTCCATAAGAGGCGGGAAAATAAGGTATATGAGCTGCGAACCAAGCTCGCCTATGTATTCGACAAGGAGACCGACAGTGATTCTGTCCTTAGGATTAGCGCTCTGGAGAGTTACCAGATTATCACGCGGTATAGTGTAAATTGTCGAGAATGTTTCCTGCACAAAGAGCATAACAAAAACAAATACTATTTTTTTCGGGTCATTGCCTGAGGAATTTCCAAGGAACATCGCACCTGAATACAGCAGTGCGGTGCTTAAGAAATAAGGAACCGCCGTAAAGAAAATATAAGGCCTTGATTTACCCCAGCGGGTACGGGTTTTATCATAAACCGCACCCATGAGAGGATTGTTCAATACATCATAAATACTGATGAGCGCCAGAATAGCCGTAACATAAACCATGTCTATTTTGAGAACATTTACAAAATAGAGCGTTCTGTAAAGGCCGATGCTCCACGTCATTTTAGTCGCAAACTGCCCTACCGCGGGGAGCATCATTTCTTTTGTGGAAAGAACGCTTGTGTGAAACATTTTAACGGCAATATTGCTGTATTTATTAAGCTTTTTTTCACCGAGACTCGCGGCGGAGTTTTCTTCTGAGCCAAACACTTTTTCGGCAAAGTTTTTCTGCTTTGTTTTTTCACTCATTTAACTTTCACCTCGCAGGTCGATTTATAATATCCGTCATCCGAAAGCGCGTAAACTTTAACCGTTCCGGATGATACCGCGGTAACTGTTCCGTT
The DNA here is from genome assembly GCA_045597925.1 of Acutalibacteraceae bacterium. Classification (GTDB taxonomy): domain Bacteria; phylum Bacillota; class Clostridia; order Oscillospirales; family Acutalibacteraceae; genus CAG-488. The sequence continues at coordinate 16,638 of JAZLLB010000111.1, read as the reverse complement.
TTTATCAACAGATGCTATTGACTCGTCTTCGGTGTACCATTTAACTGTTTTAACCGTTGCCTTTTTAGGCGATACGTCTACGCTGAGCACGTGTGTATCTCCCTTATTAAGATTCAGCTTTTTATCTGAAATTTTGATTGATTCAACAGGATATCTTACGTAAACATTGCAGGTATCCGAATAAGATTTTCCGCCGAATTCAAATGAAGCTGTTATTGCGGCTTCCCCTGTTTTCTTTCCCGCCTTGAAATATCCTTCTTCGTCAACGGTCAGGATTTCGGGGTCTGAGCTTTCCCATTTTACTTTGTACGCCAGAGGGTCATCGCATGTAAGCGCCGCAAGAAGATTATCACTTTTTTTCGGTTCAACCGTCATTTTTTCTTCTGAAAGAACAAGCGACGGCCATATAAACTCATATACATCATTCTGAGTCATTTTAAAAGATATCGCTGTTTCGCCCAGCTTCGCGTAATCTCTTTTGAACTCCCCAACCGTTTTTACCGTCATATCCTTTTTATATTCAAGACTGATAATTTCATCTGTAAGGCGGTTAATTTGAGCGGTAATCGTCAGCTTGTCATAATCAATTGAGATATCATTTACGCTGAATATTTTTTTCGCTTCGCCGCCGAGCATCGCGACCGCGTCCTCGCCTTCTCTGAAATCGAAATTGTCTTTAACATTGCTCTTAGTGTTTCTGATTGTTAATGTCAGCGTATATTCATCACGATAAAGCTCGTTATAAGGATTATCGCTTCCGCAGGCATCGCATTTATCAAGAGGTGCATCGCTTTCTTCATCGCACGATGAGCATTTATAATATATATAATCACACTTGAAATCCTCAACATCGGCAAATGAAATACGTGGTATTCTAAGCTCTTTTTCAAAGCCCTCGAAATACTTTTTTTCGTATTTTTCGGAATTGTCATTAAGATAATCTTCAATATTCTCTCTGATATACAGCAGTGTATCCTTAAGCTGCTTTGAGCCGTCTGTTTCAATCGTGTCGCCGTCAATTTCAAATTCAGACCTGCGGGCAAAAGCAGGCTTACCCTCAACAGCTTTTGCGACAGATGACCTGAGATAAGAAACACCGTCACTTATTGATTCCGGTGCAGGTGTGAGACTCGCGGCGTTTTCACTCGGAGGCATAGTACCCTCCATCGCAAGAACATTGTTCAGTCCCCATATAAAGCCCGCTGCAAAAGTAAGAATAAGAATCGCAATAACCGCGACAGTGATTATCGTGACTTTATCAGGCTTCTTTTTATTTCCGGTCATCACTTACACCTCCCGCCGCAGCTTTTTCCTTATAAGCTCTTTCTTCCTTGGCTATTTCTTCGTCAATGGCTCTGGTAGCCGCCGTTTCAATAACCGGCTGAGGCAGGTCGTCAATTGAAATTTCGCCCGCCTTAACCTTTTTATAAATCTCAGCTCTTTCAAGCATTCCTTCGTCATATTCAACCTTGATGCCTTTGATGCTGAGTATCAGATTAACAGCAAGAACGACACCGAACATCAGAATTAAAAGAATCATTCCGAAACCGCTTTTCGCGCTGATAACAACCGACTTTTTAACGGAGGAAACAAATACTCCGATGATAATCATTGACGCAATGCTGCTGATAATTCCGAGACCCGCGGCGGCACTTGTTATTTTCTGCATATTCTTAACGCTTATAAAACAGAGAATTGACGTAAGCAGAACAACAACCGCAAAAAGCGCGGCGGCTATATATCCGAACAGCGCAAGGCGTAACTTTGAAAAATCACCGCCCGCAAATGACGAATCCGACATCGACATTATGTAATTGAAATCATCCGTTGTGAAAAGATTTACAAGTCCGATTATGCTGAACGGAATATTTTCCGTTTTATACGGAAGCATTATCTGCACATCGCCGGCAGGCAGAAGCATCGCCAAAGCGGGCAGAATCATGACAGCAAGCCTTGCTATCGTCATTTTAGAACCGATAAACGCTGTTTTAAGTCTTCTTATTTTGCAAAGGATTCCCGCCTGAGAAAGCTCGGCTGTCTTTGCCTCTCTGTAAAAATTTTCTTCAAAACCGTAAAACCGCATATTAACCCTGCACTTCGGGCAGTACTGTGAAATATCGGTTATTTTAAGCTTATATCCGCACTTCGGGCAATTCGCCATGCTTATTCCCCCTTATTTAATATCAATACGGTATTCGGCGTTGGTGTACCATTTATTTGTCATGAAGTTTCTGGGTCTGATTACCACCTCGTCATCATAAACCTCAAGCTGCATTCCCGTTGCCGACCACGGCGCGCCGAACATATTTATAATTCCGTAAGTCGGAAGATTGATATATGTAACACCGTTTATCTGTTCAACGTTTGACAGTCCGTATTTATCCTGCACAGCTTTGCTTTTTATGCCGGCATGCATATGGCCGCTGATATAAAACACGTTATCGTATTTTTCAAAAATCTCCTTAACCGGGTTTACTTCAAGGTCAATTCCGCTGTCCGGCCATATAACGTTTTCACCGTTTATGTCGTCAATCGGCCAGTGGGAGCATACAAACACAGGCTCGCCCTTCTTCACTGAAGCAAGCTCACTCTCAAGAAAAGCAAGCTGCTCCGCACCCATATCCATGCCGTCCCAGTGTCCGCCGTCATAAACTATATCGCCGAGAATAATAAATTTATATCCGCTAATCTCAGCCGCGTAATAATTATCCTCATGGCTTGTACCCATATATTCGTTATTGTATTTTATAAAATTCGCCTTTGCCTGTTCCCTTGAAATATCTGTTTTATTTCTGTCGCCTGCGTGACCGATATCATGGTTGCCCGCCGCGCTGATAACCGGAGCAGGACTGTATTTTTTGATTATCTCATAATATTTCGCCAGCGAGGGTTCATCGGCATAGTTTGTAAGGTCTCCGGCAACAAGAACCGCATCAATATCGACATCAGCTCTTTTAAGATTTTTAAGTCCGGCTTTGAGGAACCACTGACGAAAAAGCTCTTTTTCTTCAAGATGAGTATCTGAAATCATCTCAACAAGCAGCTTGCAGTCGTCTTTCTTTGTATTGATTACCGGAAGCTGTATTCCCGCATAAGGAAAACCCGTCATAATAATTGACATTAAGAATGCCAGAAAATTTTTTAAAATCGCATTTACAACGCTCATATTAATTATCCTCCGTTCAGTCAATGCCGTGCAATTATCGGCACGCACCTTTATTTACAATGTATCATTTTAATTATAGTTTTTTTTGAACGTTTTTGCAATATTCCATTTGCAATAAGACAAAATAAATCTAATAATCGCAGATTAAGTAAAAATTTGACCACATAATAATATTTTGATTTTTTATGCTTTTTGCCATTTTGACAAAGAAATCATTAAAAAATTATACAAATCAGACAAAATCATTTTATGGCGGCATAAAAATTATATTACCATTTTAAAACATGATTGACATTTTGACCAACACGGTATTATACTGTTGTTATAGAAAAATCAAAATTTGTCCAAAAGGCAGTGTGATATTATGGCGTTTATCAGAAACAGGAACGAAGAGAGAACGGGCTACCAGGCAAGCGCGAGGATTTTTGACCGCATAGACAACCAGTGCGATTTCGTTATGGTCTATGGGCTTAACGATACAGCTCCCGAGAGAATTGAGGAATACAGAAAACAGGGCTATGTCATCCACTTTATGACAGGCATCGCGTGGGGCGCATATACAGATTATCTTTACGGCAGATACGACGGAACCGACCATTGGGACGAGGCACAGATAGACCGTGACGGAAATATAATAGCTCACGGCAAGGACTGCCCTTATATGGTTCCCACCGTTTCCTTTGCGGATTATATCACAGACAGGCTCAAGACGGTTGTTGACGCGGGTGTTGAAGCCATTCACGTGGAGGAGCCTGAATTCTGGGACAGAGCGGGTTATTCCGAAGCGTTCAGACGTGAATACAGAATGTTCTACGGTACAGAGTGGATTCCGCCTCACGAAAGCGCTGACGCAAGATACAAGTGTGCACGCCTCAAGGCATACCTTTACACCCGTACTATTGACAGAGTCAGCTCCGGCATAAAAGAATACGCTCTGCGAAAATATAATAAACCGATAAGATTTTATATTCCCACTCACAGTATTCTCAACTACACGCAGTGGAAAATCGTCAGCCCCGAAGGCAGGCTTTCCGATATTCCGTGCGTTGACGGCTGTATCGCTCAGGTGTGGACGGGTACTGCACGAGAGAAGAACTGGTTCAACGGCGAATTTAAAGAACGTACATTTGAAACCGCGTATCTTGAATACGGCGTTATGCAGGAGCTGGTCAAAGGTACAGGCAGAAAAATGTGGTTTCTGCACGACCCCATTGAAGACAATCCGATTTTTGACTGGAATGACTACCGCTCAAATTATTTCTGCACCGTCGCGGCTTCACTTCTGCATCCGCTTATAAATACATATGAAATCTGTCCGTGGCCTAACAGAGTTTTCACAGAAAAATATCCTAAAAATTCACCTGATGCCGAACCTATTCCCGAAGAATACGCGACAATTCTCAACAACACGTTTAATACTCTCGGTACCGTTGAAAACTGTGAAGAAAAAGGGCTTAAAATCGGCGTACTCATGGGCGACTGCCAGCTTTATCAGCGTGAGTACCCCGACTGCGAATTTACGGAACAGGCCAAGCGTGAAACAGGAACTGTTTTGCGTGACGCCCCCGCTGTTATCGAAAGATTTAAAAACGAGCTGTTCAAAGAAAAAAATTTCGACAGAGAGCTGATGCTTAAATATATGTCCGCGTCGGCTTTCCCCGGATTCTATTCTCTGTCGCTTCCGCTTCTGAAATACGGCGTTCCCGTTCGTCCTGTTCTGCTCGACAACGCCCGCCGTTACGCCGGTTATCTTGACGATTATTCGGTTCTGATTCTCAGCTATGAATTTATGAAGCCGGATTATCCTGACATTAACAATTCTCTTTCCGAATGGGTAAAGCAGGGCGGAACTCTTATTTATATCGGCAACGGTGAAGACCCGTACAACAACATTAATTCGTGGTGGACGGGCAAATATAAAAATCCGGCCGAACATCTTTTCGATATGCTTGGAATTCAGCCGAAAGAAGAAAAGGAAATTTTCCCGTGCGGAAAAGGCATCTCCGCTGTGTGGAACATCAACCCATGCGTATTCAGTTACTCACATAAAAATGCGGAAAAGCTCCGCGAATTTGCACGCGATGTGCTTAAAGAAAAAGATATCATACCCGAATATAAAAACTATCTCTCAATTGAGCGCGGGAACTATATTATCGCTGCTGTTATGGACGAAAGCATCAGCAATGAGCCGCTTGTTTTTAACGGAAATTTTGTTGATATGTTTACTCCGGATTTCGCTCTCACTAAGCAGAAGATTCTTAACGCGAATGATAAATGTATGCTCCTCGACCTCGATAAAATAAAAGACGAAAAGCTCTGTGTTCTCGGCACAACGCTCAGAGTTTTTGAGCTTTCCGAAAACGGGAGCGAAATAACCGCGGCAGTCCGCGGCGCAAGTCCGCTCAGAGCAAATATAAGACTTAAAATCCCCTTTGCCGTGCATGAAGCATTCGTTGACGGTGAAAAAGCCGACTGCGTTTATGACGACGAAAGCGGAACGGTTCTTGTCAGCTTTGATAATCAGTTCGGTGAACACAGAATTGTAATCAGATGAGGTGATTCAATGAGGCTCACTAAAGAAAAAATCATCGATAATTTTGAAAAAATAAACGACTTTTCTTCCGCGCAGAAAACATTCAGTCCGTTTTATTCAAATATCGGAATTGAAGTGAATCCCGACAAGGAAGGCGCCGGAGCTTTGTGGTTTCATTATAACAGGTCATCACGAAAAACATGGAACAACATTATCAGTTTCCCTTTGAAGCAGAATAAAAAATTATCTTCCGCTTTTCAGATTTCTTTCGGCGAAAAAGAAGCGGTCGCTGATCTTACTTTCACCGACACCGATACAATTTATTTTTCATCAAACAATCTGCCGTCTGCTGAGCTTTTTAAAGACCCTGATGAAAAGCTGCACTCTTACTGGGCGGAAAATTTCAGTGAAAGCACATTTGAAATTTCCGGCTATTCGATCAACACTGACGACCGCGACCCCGATGAAACAGTTCCGTTTTATATTTACGCAAAAGCTCTCTGCGGTCACTTTAAAAAATGCGAAAAAACCATCTCTGTTTTTCCCGATAAAAATGAAAAAATTTCTTTCGCTTTTTCCGTAAAAATTCTTGAGATAAATAAAGAAAACGCAAAAGAAAAAATTGATAATTCTCCGAAAAATTTTAACGGCGCAAAAGAAAAATGCAGATGTTTTTATCTTGACTGTTTTGAAAATTTCAGTATTGATATCAACAGCGAAGATGAGGAAAAAATAATTTCAAAAGCCGCGTACGGACTCACCGCAAATCTCGCGAAAGCTCCCGGCAGACTTTCAAGTCATATTTCGTCGTATCCCAGCAGAGGCTCATACCCCACCCACTTTTTATGGGACACCTGCTTTCAGAATCTTGCTTACGAGGAGCTGTCAATGCCTCTCGCGAAGGATTTTCTTTTACAGATTTCGGAATTTCAGCGTTCTGACGGAAAGTTTCCCCAGTTTATGTGTTCCACGTGGGAACGTCCGCATTATTCACAGCCCGCACTTGTCGGCTGGGCGGCTCTGCGGATTGCCGAAAAAGGAAATGACAGAAATTTTATCGCAAAAATCCTTGATGCGATTGAAAAAAACAACATGTGGTGGCTCAGCTCCCGCGGCAGTGAGTGCGGTCTTATAAGCTGTCCGCACGGGCTTGAAACAGGTCAGGATGATTCTCCGAGATTTGACGGCGGCACGACTTTTGCCTGCGATATGAACTCATATGTTCTTCATCAGCTTCACTGCGCCGCAGCGCTTAACAGGCTCTCCGGCAATGAAAAAAAATATAATTTCTGGGAAGAAAAAGCGTCTGAACTTTCCGAAAAAATCATCGAATTTTTATGGTGCGAAGAAGACGAAATTTTTTACGATGTAAAACCAGACACAATGGAATTTGTAAAAATTGTTTCGCCTGTTTCGTTTCTTCCGTTATGGGCAGGCGTAAATCTTCCTAAGCAAAAAGCAGATAATTCAATTAAAAAATATCTTCTGAATCCTGACTGTCTTTTCGGAAATGTTCCGTTCCCGAGCGTTGCGTATAACGATAAAAATTACGGCAGCGATAAGTGGTGGCGTGGACCGACATGGATGCCCAACGCTTACCTCATGCTTGAAACATTACTCAAATTTGATTATAAAAATGAATATATAGAAGCGGCAAAAAGGCTTTATAACGTCCTGCTGAAAGATAAAGAAATGCATGAGCTTTTTGATTCAAAAACAGGTAAAGGACTCGGTGCCTCAGAGCAGGGCTGGACAAACGCTATTTTCATAAAGCTCTGCAAAATCATAAAAGGATAATAACATGGTTATTTCGAGCAACAAAACATCTTTTCATGATAAATACCGTATAATCGGCGAACACGTTACAGATTATTCTTTTTCACCGCATATGCATGACCAGTGCGAATACATTTATGCTGAAAAAGGCAGCTGCTTTGTATATGTAAATTTTGAGCAGATTACTCTCAATTCCGGTGAGGCACTTTTTCTTGTGCCGTGGCAGCTTCATTCAATTGAAAGCCGTGAATACAGTGAGCTTTATATTGTAACTTTTTCAAATGAATCTGTCGCTTTTTTTGATGAGCATATTGAAATTGACAACTGTCTTACTAAACCCTATATACCCTCAAAAAGCGTAAACGATATGGTGCTTTCGGAGCTGGTTGAGAGAAAATGCTCAAGCATTATCACCCTGTGTGCCTGCGCAAACCTCATCTGCGGTGATTTTCTTAAAAACAATCCTCAGCCGAAAGCAAATGAAAAAAGCGGCGCGGACAACACAATTGCTCTCAACGCCACTAAATATATGAGGCTTCATTATAAAGAAAAGCTGACTCTGCCGCAGGTTGCGAAAGCCGTGGGAACATCCGCCGCATATCTGAGCAGAGTTCTGAGCAGAGCGAACAGCCTCGGTTTTTCAGGCTATCTTGATGAATTGAGAATTTCATATGCTCAGATGCTTCTTCGCACAACAGATATGAAAATCGCTGATATCGCAAAAAATTCAGGGTATTCAAACATCCGCACCTTTAACAGAAAATTCAAAGAGCATTTTTATCAGTCTCCCACAGAGCTGCGAAAAAATGAAAAGCAGGAATCCGAAAAAAATCTGTAAAAATCAAAGGCACTGTCGTCAAACGCGGCAGTGCATGATTATTTATTGAGTAACGGGTTGTCAGTTCGTTCAAGCAGATAATCAACTGAAACATTATGAAAATCTGCAATTTTTATCAGTATCTGTGTGGGAATATCAATATCCCCTCTTTCATAATTGCTGTATACCCGCTGACTGCACAACAGTATTTCCCCCATTTGCGTTTGGGTTAAATCCTTGTCTTCACGGAGATTTCTTATACGCGAATATAAAGCCACACAACCACCACCCGATATTTTCTATACTGTAAATTATATAGAAAAACAAAATGTCTATTGAATTTTATTCAGTTCTGTTTTCTGACGATTTTGTATTCGTCGTATCTGTCATAATACGGACAGTTATAAAACGTGCCGCTCATGAATTTATACATTTCATCTTCGTCAAGATTAACGTCGCAGCAATAGCATTCGCACTCGTCATCATAAATATAGTTTGCACATTCCTCGCAATTTGTAGCCTGCATATACTGAATCTCCTAAATTAAAAGGGACAGCTTGCGTTGTCCCTTAAAATCAATTATTATTTGTTATCTCTGCGTCTGCCGCCGTCTCTGTGTCCGCCGTTATTGCGCGGACGTCTGGGTTTATCTGAAAGCTCGTTTTCGGGAACAAGACCCTCAACCTCTATAAGTGCCTCACGGCGTGAAAGATTGAGTCTGCCCTGCTCGTCAATGCCGAGAACCTTAACGATAACCTCATCGCCTACTGTTACAACATCTTCAACCTTTTCTGTGCGCTTAACATCAAGATGGCTGATATGAACCATACCCTCTTTACCGGGAGCGATTTCAACAAACGCGCCGAAGGACATAAGTCTTGTAACAACACCCTTGTAGATTGCACCTGTTTCGGGGTCATTTGCGATTGTTTCAATCATGAATACAGCGCGCTGAGCGTTCTCAATATCAAGTGCGCTGACAAAAATGCTTCCGTCTTCCTCAACATCAACCTTACAGTCGCATTCCTCGCAGATTTTCTGAATAACCTTGCCCTGCTTGCCGATAACGTCGCCGATCTTTGTGGGGTCAATCTTTGTTGTGAGCATCTTGGGAGCGTACTTTGAAAGCTCCTTACGGGGTTCTGCGATAACGGGAAGCATGATTTCATCAAGAATATAGCAGCGAGCCTTATATGTCTTGTCAAGAGCCTCACGGATAATCGCTGGAGTAAGACCGTGAACCTTTAAATCCATCTGAATGGCAGTGATGCCTTTCTTAGTACCCGCAACCTTGAAGTCCATATCGCCAAAGAAGTCTTCAACGCCCTGAATGTCAACCATTGTCATGAAGCGGTCGCCTTCTGTAACAAGACCGCATGAGATACCCGCAACGGGAGCCTTAATCGGCACGCCTGCCGCCATAAGTGAGAGAGTTGAGCCGCATACTGAACCCTGTGAGGTTGAACCGTTTGAAGAAAGAACTTCTGAAACGAGTCTGATGCAGTACGGGAACTCCTCAACTGAGGGAATAACGGGGAGAAGTGCTCTTTCAGCAAGTGCGCCGTGACCGATTTCACGTCTGCCGGGTCCTCTTGAGGGCTTTGTTTCGCCGACTGAGTATGAGGGGAAATTATAGTGATGGATATATCTCTTTTCTGTTTCGTTGTCAAGACCGTCAAGCAGCTGAACATCGCTCATGGGTCCGAGTGTTGTAACGGTAAGAACCTGAGTCTGACCGCGGGTGAACATGCCCGAACCGTGAACACGGCTGAGAAGGTCAATCTCCGCGTTAAGAGGACGGATTTCATCAATAGCTCTGCCGTCAACACGCTTGCCTTCGTCAAGAAGCCAGCGTCTTACGATATATTTCTGAAGCTTGTACATACAGTCGTCAATCTTTGCGATTTCTTCGGGATAAGCCTCATCGAATTTTTCATGAACAGCGTCATATATGGGTTTAAGTCTTTCGTCACGGATGCGCTTGTCATCTGTATCAAGAGCGAATTTAACGTCATCTATCGCGAACTCTTTAATTGCCTCGAACATTTCGGGCGCGGGGTCGTTTGAGGGAAAATCAATCTTCTCTTTGCCGACCTCAGCCTGAATGCCTTTGATGAATTCAACGATTTCCTGATTTACTTTATGAGCGTACATAATGCCGTCATACATATCGTCATTGGAAACTTCGTTTGCGCCCGCTTCAATCATGGCAACGAGGTCGCTTGTTGAAGCAACCGTAACAGCCATCTGTGAAACCTTGCGCTGCTCCTCTGTTGGATTGATAACGAATTTGCCGTCAACCATACCTACGGATACGCCTGAAATGGGACCGTCCCAAGGAATTTCCGAAATTGAAAGAGCAACGGAAACACCGATCATCGCCGTGATTTCGGGAAGACAGTCAGGGTCAACCGACATGATTGTCGCAACAACGCCTACATCGTTTCTCATATCCTTGGGGAAAAGAGGACGGATGGGTCTGTCAATAACACGTGATGAAAGTGTAGCCTTTTCGCTTGCTTTGCCCTCGCGGCGCTGGAATGAGCCGGGAATCCTGCCTACTGAATAGAGCTTTTCTTCGAAATCAACTGAAAGCGGGAAGAAATCAACGCCTTCTCTGGGTTTGTCTGCCATTGTAGCCGTGCAGAGAACCTCTGTTTCGCCGTAACGGATAAGACATGAGCCGCCGGCGAGCTGTGCCATTTTGCCGACCTCAACAACGAGAGGACGGTCTGCCAGTGTAGTTTCAAATGTTTTGAAATCCTTGAAAAACATAACTTTTACCTCTTTTAAAATTTATTTCTTCGCCGAGGCAGATTTAGCAATAAATCCGCACTTCAAAATACCTTAAAATGCCGATTCACTGCTAAAACCGCCGGTTAAGGCAACCCCGACGATAGATTAAAAAACATACAACAAGGCAGGCAACGGGTGCTGCCTGCCCTTTTTCGGCATTATTTACGGATACCGAGTTTTGCGATGATTGCACGATATCTTTCGATATCAACTTTCTGAAGATATGCGAGAAGGTTACGTCTGTGACCAACCATCTTAAGAAGGCCGCGGCGTGAGTGATGATCCTTTTTATGAACCTTGAGATGCTCTGTAAGGTCATTGATTCTCTTTGTAAGAACAGCAATCTGAACCTCCGGAGAACCAGTGTCACCCTCATGAATAGCATATTCCTGCATTATAGCGGTCTTTTCTTCTTTTGTCATGATAAATTCACCTCTTTCGATTATTTGCCCTGCATCTCAGGTTAAGGCAGGTGAATACTGCGGTACGCAGTTTAAACCATAATCCGAGAAGCGGAACATACGCAAGCTATTATATCATAAAATTCAGATTTGTAAAGAGTTTTTTTATTATATTATGCTCTTTTAAAGCCGTTTTTTGCCTTTATCAGAAAAGATCATTGTATTTTTTGCTTTTTTGCATTGAAAAGCAGTCATTGTCAGCCACAATTATATGGTCAATAAGCTGAACGTCGATTTGATCAAGCAAATCAGCTATATCGACAGTCGCCCTTATATCTGCCTGAGACGGTACCGCAAAGCCCTGCGGATGATTGTGAGAAAGAATCGCTTTTGACGCACCGCATCTGATAACAGCCTCAACAATTTCTCTGGGTCTGAAAGATGTTTCGGTCGATGTTCCTTTTTCTATTTCAACAGTATTGATATGCCTGCCTCTGCTGTCGCACAGTATAAGCAGTATGATTTCATTCCTTTCACCGAAAAATCTTGCTCTCAGAAAGTTTATCAGTTCTTCCTCGGTCAGTTCTTTTTTTAACGAATTGATTTTTCTTAAATAGCTTTTTGAAAATCGTGAAAAAAGGACAATAAGCGTAGCCGCGTTTTCACCTATATTTTTAACCTTAATGAGTTCGTCATACGGCGCGTTCATCACGGCCTCAAGACTGCCGAAAGTATTAATCAGCCTGTGAGCGATTTCATTTGTGTCACACCTTGAATACGCATAAAAAAGCAGAAGCTCAAGTATCTCATGCTCAGGCATTGATTCTATATCACGTTTAAGAAAAGATTTCTTTACTCTTTTTCTATGTCCGTCATGTACGCTTTTTTCTTCCATAAAAGCATTCTCCCCTAATCATTCTGAGCCCTTAATTTTGTTCCAGTAGTCCTTTGCCGCCTGCTCGTTTTTATTATCGCCGTATTCATAATATTTTCTGTTTTTTATTTCGTCAGGCAAATACTGCTGATTGAGCCAATGACCGGGATATTCATGCGGATATTCATAAAACTGACCTTTAACAGCCGCGTCCTCACCGTCATAATGTTTATTCTGAAGCGTTCTGGGTATCGAACCTGTTTTTCCTTTCGCAACATCCGACATAGCCGCATTTATTGCGTTGTATGCTGAGTTGGATTTCGGGGAATTACACACAAGAATAACCGCGTCAGCCAGCGGAATTCTCGCCTCAGGAAGTCCGAGCATCATTGCCGCGTCAACCGCTGCCTTGACTACAGGGATTATCATTGGATACGCAAGACCCACATCCTCGCAGGCGCAAACCATAAGCCGCCTGCACGCCGAAGGCAAATCGCCCGCCTCAAGCAGTCTTGCGAGATAATGCACGGCGGCATTCGCGTCAGAACCGCGCATAGACTTCTGATAAGCTGAAATTATATCATAATGCTCATCGCCGTCTTTATCATATTTCATTGCACTGCGCTGTGTCAGTTCACGTGCCGTTTCTTCGCTGATAATAATTTTTCCGTCTTTCTGTTTTGTTGAAAGCACGCACAGCTCAACGGCGTTTACCGCTTTTCTGACATCACCGCCGCAAGCCGTTGAAATATATCTGATTGCTTCATCGGGAACTGAAATTTCAATATTTTTTTCATTTTCAACAAAGCGGAACGCACGCTTTACCGCAGACTCGATATCATTGGCGCTGACTGTTTTGAATTCAAATACGGTTGAGCGGCTGAGAATGGCATTATATACATAAAAATACGGATTTTCAGTCGTTGACGCAATAAGAGTAATTTTTCCGTTTTCGATAAACTCAAGAAGCGTCTGCTGCTGTTTCTTATTAAAATACTGAATTTCATCAAGATAAAGCAGAATGCCGTTCATAGCTTCAAATGTATCGAGCTGTTTTACAATTTCTTTTATGTCAGACGTACCGGAAGTTGTCCCGTTAAGCTTACAGAATTTCCTGTTTGTTGTTTTTGCGATAATATTCGCAACAGTCGTTTTACCCACGCCTGACGGCCCGTAAAACACAAGATTAGGCAGTTCGCCCGATTCGATGATATTTCTCAGCGGCTTTCCATCACCTATAAGATGATGCTGACCCGCAACATAGTCAAGCGTCTGAGGCCGGATTCTCTGCGCCAGAGGCTCATACATAAAATCACCCCGTTTCAGAAAAATATCTTTACGGTTGTATAAAAGATATCTGAACAATAAAAAGTGCCAAAAATGCGGTTGCTCAACACTTTTGACACTCTCAGTTATCGCTTGACATATATTCAATCAAGCATTTTTGGTCGGAGTGACGGGACTTGAACCCATGGCCTCTTGGTCCCGAACCAAGCGCGATACCAAACTTCGCCACACCCCGAAGCGCCTATTAATTATATATTATCCGTTAGCTAAAATCAAGTCTTTTTTGAAAAATTATAATCATTTTACGAAGAAAATTATGAACGGTTATATTTCGAAGCACAGAGGAACTGTTTGAGCTGTAGCAACTATCTTTTTCGCATATCCACTTGAAAAATCCGCTGAGGTTTGCTATCATGTATTTATCACAGAAAGAGGAGAGTGCTCATGAAAAAGATTATATGCTTAATTCTTGCCGCGGCGTTTCTGCTGCTCGCAGGCTGTCAGGCAAACGACCAGTCAAAAACATACTCAACAGAAAAAGTAATTCAGAAAATCGAAAAAAATAAAAAGAGTATCGAATCAGATGAGGACAGAAGCGACCTTGTCTATGCCGTAAAAACCGTTTCAAAAAGCAAAACGAACTTAACAGCGCTTTCTTCAAGGCTGAATTGCTTTGTTGAAGAATCATCTGAAATCAAACTGGCGTTAACCGAAAAAGTAACTGTTTACCCTGCCGTTGACGATGTTTCAAACGAAAGCTATACAGAAGTAACCGTCAGCTATAACTCGGAAATTAATTATATTTATCACTGCAAGGATAAAAACTGGACAATTGAAATAACAGAATAAAACGATAACCCTCAGAGAAGTTCACGCTTCCCCGAGGGTTTGCTTTTACCCGAATGATTTCATTACGTTTCGTTCGAATTCGCTCGCGGTTCTCGCTCCCGCGCCGCCGTCGTATGAAGAATTTTTCATATAGACCGCCGTTACTCTGTTAACCGGGTCAATCCAGAAATGCGTTCCGAACGCACCGCTCCAGCCAAACGAGCCGACAGGAAGATTCTTATAGTTTTCGTCTGTAATAACTCTTACGCCCAAGCCCCACTGCTGATTGCCGGGCATGATTTTCTTTGAAATGCACGGAGTTCTCATTAAGTCAACCATTTCCTCACTCAAAATTCTCACTCCGTTGGATCCGACACCTCCGTTCAGCAGCATTTCGGCAAACAGTGAATAGTCCTCCGCTGTGGACGCCAGTCCGCCGCCGGCCATGAAATATTTCTTCGGATTATTGGAGAATACACCTCCGGGAGCGGTTTTCTCGTTATAGGGCTTTCCGTCATCGGTTCTGGCGTGAACCGAAACAAATCTTGACCACTGCTCCGTTGTGGGAACAAAAGTTGTGTCTTTCATTCCGAGCTTATCAAAAAGATTCTCTTTAAGATATTCGTCATAAGACATTCCGCTGACGATTTCAATAATTCTCGCCGCGACATCAAAGCCGATGTTGTTATATTCCTGCGATGTGCCGGGGTCGAAGCTCAGCGGCTTATCCGAAAGAAATTCGGTTATATATTCAATCGACCTTTCCTCCGCGGGAATCTGCGCGTAAAGAATGTCCCCCACAGAACCCGAGCATATCCCGCTTGTGTGAGAAACCAGCTGATAAACTTTAATGCTGTTTTTCGCTTTTTTGTCGGGAACAACCTTGCCGTCAACAATTTTTCCGACATAAAGATTATCATACCCGTCAAGATATTTTGTAATATCGTCATTAAGCCCTATTGTGCCTTTCTGCACTTCCATAAGAAGCGCAACAGCTGTAACAGGCTTTGTCATTGAAGCGATTCTGTACATAGCGTTCTTTTCAAGTGGAATATTGCCGTCAATATCCTTAAGTCCGAATACGCCTTCATAAACACGCTTGCCGAACTGATTCACAATCAGCTCCGCACCGCCGACCTTGCCGCTTTCAATGTCTGATTTCAGCGTCTTTTCTATTCTGTTCCGCAACTTTTCGGAATCGAGATTTTCGGCATAAAAGCCGCCCTTCTGAAGCATTTTTTCGGAATATATTCCCGTTGTCGCCTGAACAGTGTCCTTGTCAAATATTTTGCCCGCCTTGCCCTGAATCGAAATATAGAAATATTTCGCGTTTTCCGGCACTTTTATATTCGCTGTATTTTCCAGATCAATGCCGGGCTTTTTGTGCCACTTTTCTTTAATATCCATTCCGTCATAATCAAGCTCGCCTGTTCTGTAATAAACATACGCCTTAATGCTGTGTACGTCCTTCGGAGCATCAAACGAAACAACAGCTCTTCTGCCGTTAAATGAAATTTCCGTTATTTTTATGTTTCCCTCACCCATGCTGTTCTGCTCATTGGCAAATCGGAGAATCTCAGGCTCATACGCACCCGCGTTCTGACCGTGAGAGAAATTCTGAGCGTAAACAAGTCCGCCGTTTTTCGTGTGTGCCGCGGAAGCCGTCGCGCAGTTTGCGGAGAAAAACGGGTCGCTGTCGCTGTTTACATAAAGCACCGGCATCTCAACCTCGCTCAGAAGATGTGAAGCGTCCCACACATCGGCAAAAGCAGCGCTTTGAGTAAGCCCGCCTATCGCACCGGTGCATTTATCAAGGTATCCGCTGCCGTATACGGGGATCGCGAACGCGAACCGACTGTCATAGCACATAGCCGTACTTACCGCCATGCTGCCCCACGAAATACCGGTTACGCCGATTTTGTCAGATTTAACGCGGCTGTCAGCTCTCATAATACTGTTTGAAAGAATAATATCCGCCACATAATGATAAAACCACTGCTCAGTGAACGGCTTACCGCTGTCTGAAAGATTTTGGTTAATTGTCGGGTGCGACTTTGGATTTACAGACCAATGCTCAGGTTTATTTGAGTAATATCCGTCAGCAGGCTGCTGCGCGAAGCCGTCAACAGAAATCGCCGCATAGCCGTTATTTACCCAGTA
>JAZLLB010000110.1:0-4193 GCA_045597925.1 Acutalibacteraceae bacterium | reverse complement strand
TACCACACCTGCCTCCCTTTGTCAACTCCTTTTTTTGCCCTTTTTTCCTCTTCTCCGCGCGTGCCTTTTGCCTTCCCGCATCCTCACCCCTTTATCTTGTTATTCCCTATACTTTCCATTGTTCTTACTCATACTTTTTACTCCATTTTGCACAATTAAACCTTCTTCAATCTTTTTCTATTTTTATGTTATTAAACTTTTTGGGTCATTTTTATCACTACGTTTATTTGCCGTGTCAGCGGGACATGTTCGTTTTCGGAAGCAGAGTAACCTTCACAACCTCAGGGACATTGTAAAGCCTCGGCAAAAGATATGTTTTTGTTGTAACACCGCTGCCGACAATCATTGTGGAGGAGCCGTTTCTGTATTTACCGTGAGCATATCTCGGAAAGAATTTTTTTCCTCCTCCCGCAACACCGACGTTCGTGTTCGGGAACCGCCAAAGTCCGCCGTGATTGTGTCCGCTTAAAATAAGGTCGATTTTTTCATCGCCGTCTGTTTTCATAGGTACATGACGCAGAAGTACTGAGAACAAACCTGTCTGCTCCGCCCGTTCAATAAGTTCTTTTTTCGCCTTTATGAAGTTCTCCGCAACATCGTTGGGGTACTTGACGTAATCAATGCCCCCCAGCAGAATTTTCTGCCCGTTTTTTGCCGTAAGCTCATAGCTCTCACCGTTAAAAATTCCGATATTTATTTCTGAGAGAAATGTCTTATAATCAATACCGGCTTTATTGTCAATCTCGTGATTTCCGAGAACGCAATAACAATTATCAAATCGTTCCGCTATTTTTTTCATAAGTTTTTTTGCTGCTTCAATTTCTTTATCCTTAGAATATTTATCAAAAACATCTCCGCCGATAAGCAAGAAATCCGGATTGGATGAGCATATCATATCAAGCAGCTTTTTGCCGCCGTCTTTGTAACTCTGTGAATGAATATCAGAAATAAAAACAAGACTGACCGGTTTTTTAATCTTATCGGATCTTACAATATAATCGGCAAGAGTTAGCGTGTTATCAAGACCCAGAATGGCAAACGCCGCACCTGCGACGGCAGCTGATATAAGCTTTATTTTTGTTTTATTTGTCATATTACCGCCTCTTTTTTATGCAGTTTTTTCTCCGTCAAGCGGAATATTTTTAATAATTTTGTTATACAGAATCACAAACAGCACTGAAGCAACCGCAACCGACATAACCTCCGCAATGGGGAACGCCCACCATATATTGGCAAGTACTCCCGTTTTCGAAAGAAGATACGCCGCAGGAATAAGCACGATTATCTGCCTCGCGATTGAAATAAACATAGAATAAATTCCCTTTCCGAATGCCTGAAAGGTCGATGACATAACAATCGAAAAACCCGCCGCAATAAAGCTGAAGCTTATTGTTTTCAGCGCGGTTATACCGATTTCGAACATTTCATCAGAAGCGTTGAAAATGCTCAGAAGCTGTGCCGGAATAAGCTGCATAAGAGCGAAGCCGAGAAGCATAAACGATACCGCGAAAATCAGCGCGACTTTTATGGTTTTCAGCACACGATCGCGCTTTTTCGCACCGTAATTATAAGCTACAATGGGAATTACACCGTTGTTCAGCCCGAAAACAGGCATAAACACAAAGCTCTGAAGTTTGAAATAAACTCCGAAAACAGCAGCAGCCGTTTCCGTAAACGAAATAAGAATTTTATTGAGCGAATACGTCATAACGGAGCCTATTGCGACCATAATAATTGACGGTATTCCGATAGCGTAAATTCTTCCTATCATTTTTAAATCCGGTCTGAATTTAAGCAGGTTAAGATTTACATCGGGATTCTTGAATTTATTAAGAATTACCGCCAGAATGAACGCTACTATCTGACCGATAACCGTTGCCACGGCGGCGCCTTTTGCCTCCATTCTCGGAACGCCGAAATATCCGAAAATAAAAATCGGGTCAAGAATTATATTTACAATCGCACCGACACCCTGAGTAATGAGTGTATAAAAGGTTCTGCCCGTAGCCTGCATAAGACGTTCAAACATTATCTGCCCGAAAACCCCGAACGAAAAGCAGCAGCATACTGTAAGATATTCCGTACCGTAATCGACTATTTCTTTTATATCCGTCTGAGAACGAAAGAAAACATTCACTCCGAATAATCCGAACAGAAGAAAAATCACAAAGCCGATGAGGGCAAGGAACACACCGTTTTCAGCAACACTGTTCGCTTTTTTCTGATTTTTCTCGCCGAGGCTTTTTGAAAGCAGAGCGTTAACACCGACCGCAGTTCCGGTTGCCACGGCAATCATAAGATTCTGAGCCGGAAAAGCCAGTGAAACAGCCGTGAGAGCATTCTCGCTGACTCTTGAGACAAACATACTGTCAACAACATTATACAACGCCTGAACAAGCATTGATATAATCATCGGCAAAGACATGGTTGTAACCAGCTTTGCCACGGGCATATAGCCCATTTTATTTTCATTTTCCAAAAAAATCACATCCTGAATTACGCCATAAGCAAAGCTACTATTGTTGAATAGAACTTTATCGGGTCCTGCAAAAATTTTTCTTTAACCGTCTGCGCCTGTTCCTCATCCGCAACAAAAAGAGTAACGCTCAGAAGACGGTCTTCACCATCCATAACCGAAATTGAAACGTCAAAACCGTTCCCGTGAGGCTGGATTTTAATTTCATTTTCTCTTTCGCGCTTAAATTTTGTAAGCATTTCAACCGTTGCGTTAAGCGCGGTTTCTTTAACGGTATACGGCAGCTCGTCTTCAAGCTCGGCGGTATTCGTCTTGCCCAAATCCGTAGGATAAAGAATTTCCTCACCGTCAATAAATTCGCTGCGCACATTGCCCGTTTTCATAACATCGCTCAAAGCCTGACTGATTTCAAAATAATTCGCTAGGCTTTTTCTGCAAAGAGTATCCGTGAGCTGACTTTTTGTAATTCCCCCGTCAATTTTGCAGATAATATAACATATCAGAAGCTTTATTTCACCTCTCGAACGAAGTCCGCCGGGTTCAACACCCTCAAAAAAAGCATCATAATTTTCCATAACAGCACCCTGTATAATTAATTTTCCGAGATTAATGATTAACTATACATAATCCTTTCACAATTATTTGACTCAGTGTATGAAACTGATCTTATTTTACTATAAGATATCCTCTGTCATGCAGTGTTGCTTTTCCGCTCACCGTTTCACCCGACAGCACGTTTATGTATTCTCTGTCGAGCATTACCGTTCTGTCTTCGTCGGAGAAGTTCATAATAAATATATACTTTCCCCTTTTACGCACAATAATTCCGTCGGGAATTTCAAAATCCGCATTGCTCTTTATTGAAAGCTCATTTATAAGTTCAGCGCAGAAATCATCAGCAAAATCCGCGTCATTTCTGAACGCAGCGTAATACGCCTTACCCATGCCGTAATTATTTACGGTTACAGACGGAGTACCTTCGTAAAAATCGCTTTCATATTTCCCGAGAATTTCCGCTCCCTGAGAATGAATAATATCGCAGACAAAGTTCACATCGTATTCTTTGCCGTTAAATGACGCTTTGCCCGGTACGTTTTCAGGAAGAGCATCGGTTTCCTCACACCATATGCCGAAAATATCTTTCAGACCGTTAGCGGGAAATCCGCCGAGGTAACAGCGGTCGTCTGCGTCAACAATTCCGCTGAGATATGTCATAACAAAGTTCCCGCCGTTTTCAACATACTGCTTTATTTTACCTTCGGTATCGTCTTTCAGAAGATACATAAACGGTGCGATTATTAAATCGTATTTACCGAAATCGCCGTCCATTGAAATAACGTCAACGGGAACACCTTTTTTCCAGAACGGCTCATACCATTTCATACATTCCTCAACGTAATCCCTGTGAAGATTGTTGTAGCCGCAGAAATAATCCGTTGCCCAGAGATTTTCCCAGTCAAGCACAACAGCAACTTTACTTTCGGTTCTGCCGCCTGTTACACCGCTGAGCTTTTCGAGAATCTCACCGAGCCTTGAGACCTCTCTGAAAACTCTTGTGTTTTCATGACCGCAGTGATCTACCACCGCTCCGTGATATTTTTCATGGCCGCCGCGCGCCTTTCTCCACTGGAAATACTGTACGCTGTCCGCTCCGTGAGCGATTGCCTGAATCGAAGTCATTTCTAGCGTACCGGGGCGGTGAAGCTTATTGACATCG
>JAZLLB010000109.1:0-4746 GCA_045597925.1 Acutalibacteraceae bacterium | reverse complement strand
TGTCAACGCATAAAATAAAAGTATGGAATGTACCGTTCCATACTTTTTTTATAAGGTTTTATTTATCGAATCGCCTCCCGTGTGTTTTATTACATGAGGTGATAATGTCAGAAAAGACGGTGATTTTATGCTCAAAAAACTTCAGGAAATTATCGACAACAGCAGCAATATTGTGTTTTTCGGCGGCGCGGGCATATCGACCGAAAGCGGAATCCCAGATTTCCGCTCAGTTGACGGGCTTTATAATCAGAAATATGACGTTCCTCCCGAGGTGATTTTAAGTCACACGTATTTTATGAGTGAAACAGAAAAATTCTATGATTTTTACCGTGATAAAATGCTGGCACTGTGGGCAAAACCGAACGCCGCTCATCTGAAGCTCGCGGAGCTTGAAAAGGCGGGTAAGCTTAAAGCTGTAATTACACAGAATATTGACGGGCTTCATCAGGCGGCAGGCAGTAAAAATGTATATGAGCTGCACGGCTCCGTTCACAGAAACTACTGCCGTAAATGTGGAAAATTTTTTGACGCGGAATATATTCTGAATTCAAAAGGTGTGCCGAAATGTGAATGCGGCGGCGTGATAAAGCCCGATGTTGTGCTTTATGAAGAACCGCTTGACGACAGGACATTTTCAGAAGCTCAGAGAGCCGTAAGCCTGGCTGACGTACTGATTGTTTCCGGTACATCGCTCACGGTTTACCCTGCCGCCGGCATGATACGCTGTTTCAATGGCCGCAAGCTCGTTCTGATAAACCGTGATGAAACCCCTGCCGACAGATACGCCGATGTTGTCATTCACGGCAAGGCGGGAGAAATACTGGGAACTGTTAAGACAAAGTGAAAATTATCCACGGAGGCAGACATATATGAATCACATAGCTGTAATAACAAAAAAGCCCGAAAGAAGCGGAAAATGTTCAATTCCAGACGGAGCGGTCAACGGCAACGGCGACCTCGGGATAATTCTCGGCAATTCCCGAAACGGAATGAGAATTTATCTTTCAAAATGCGACATCTGGCAGGGAATTGAAAAATACAATGACGGCGGTTTAAGACCGCTCGGGTACATAGATATCGACATTCCCAAAAATCTTTACAGCAATTATTGCGTTGAGCAGGATATGGATAAAGGGGAGCTGCGGTGCAGATTCGGGAAAGAAACCGACGATTGCGGAGTTACCCTCCGTGTCTGCAAGACAGAAAATTCTGTTATGATAGAGTTTTCAGACGCATTGAATTCCGTTCCGGCTCTGAAGGTTTTTGAAGGTGAAACCGCGGGCGAAAAGGGTGAATTTCAACAGGGAAAAATCAATGCTGTTTTCAGAAGCTTTGCGGGCGGCGAGCATAAATATGAAACTCACGCTTATGCCGCAATGAAAAAGGTGACTGATAAAAAATATTATGTTTTCGTCTCAACCAATCACGATGTTGAGGATCCGCGTGAATACGCCGTAAAAAAAGCGTCGGCAACAGGTGAAAAAACATTCGAAAAATTAAAGAACAATCACTACGAAGCATGGAAAGAATTTTACGAAAAATCGTCGTTTTCGCTTTCGGACAAGGAGCTTGAAACACTTTGGTATTCCTCGCAGTATTTCCTTGCCTGCACCGCCGGAAACAAAAAATTTCCACCCGGGATTTTCGCGAATTTTGTTACGGTCGAAAGCCCGGCGTGGCACAGCGATTATCATCTTAATTATAACTATCAGGCACCGTTTTACGCGGCGTGTTCATCAAATCACCCGGAGCTTACTGACTGCTATCACTCTCCGCTTGAGGATTTTTATGAAAAAGGCAGAACTTTCGCGGAAAAATTCGGCTGCCGGGGAATTCTTTATCCTGTAGGTATCGCGCCCAAAGGACTTCTCACTGAACTCAACGAGGATTTAAAATACAGTTTTCTGCGCCTTTTTTTAGGGCAGAGAAGCAACGCGATTCACCCCGCGGACATTATGGTGTTCAGATGGAACGCAACGAGAGATGAAGAATACGCGAAAAACCACGCTTATCCTTATATCAAAGCCTGTCTTGAATTTTTCGAGGACTACATGACTTATGAGAACGGCAGATATTCCGTCTGTCAGGACGCTGTTCATGAGGTGCCGTTCTACAAGCCGGATTTTGACCCAAACAAATACAGAAAAGTAATCAATGACAAAAATAATGTGCTGACATTAGGACTTCTCAGACTGTGCATCCCGGCGGCAATCGACATGGCAAAAGAACTCGGAGTTGACGCTGATAAACAGAAAAAGTGGGCGGAAATATTAAAAAAACTTTCACCGTTCGCAACATATATCCGTTTTGGCAAAAGAGTTTACCGCTACACAGAAAAAGGCCAGGCGTGGAACGAAACAGGTGATGTCGGGCTCCAGCACATTTACCCGTGCGGCTGTGTAGGCCTTTCTTCAGATGAAAAGGAACTGAAAACCGCTAAAAACGCGTTCAGGCTAAAGGAACTTTACTGCTATAAAGACGATAACGCGGTCAGCTCGTTCTACCCAATGTCCGCAAGACTCGGCATAAATCCGTCAAAAACCGTCAGAAAATTTAAAAAGCTGAATTCCGAACGCCTTATGCAGAATCTTCTTTATAATTTTGCCGGCGGATGCCTGGAAAACTGTTCAATTGCGGCAAGTATGCTCAATGAAATGGCGCTTCAGAGCCATCAGGGAATCCTGCATATTTTCCCGTGCTGGGATAAAAATATTGACGCGGAATACAAAAATCTCCGTGCGGACGGTGCGTATCTTGTCAGCTCGTCAATCAGGAGCGGGAAAATTGGCAAAACGGAAATTTATTCCGAAAAAGGCGGCAGACTTAAAATTCTGAATCCGTTTTCAGCATGCAGAGTTGAAAACGCAGACGGCATATTCACAACAACCTCACAAACAATAATTATTACAGTTTCCCCGGGCGATACGGTCACAATCGAAAGAGCATAATCTAACTGAAAAATATAAAAAAACAGAGGACTGCCGTTTTATGACAGACCTCTGTTTTTCTGTTGGCATTACTTATTAAGCATATCATCGACGATTTTTATAATACCGTAAGCGCTGCTTATGATTTCCGCGCCGGGATCGCCGTTGTCACCGTCATCAGCCGGACGTTTTGTTGGGTCGACTGTGCTTGATGACTCGCCGTTAGCGATTTCGTATCCGAATTTGAATACCTCAGCTTTTACTAAAGGTCTCTCATATTTCATGATTATATCCTCCTTTCCGTTAGAATAACGCTGTAATTTTATCAAAGACTTCGGCGACAACATTAAAAACCTATCAGTGCTTTAATAATGATGCAGCACATGATGTGAATGATTCTGTTTTCACCGATTCTTTTCAACCTGAACAAAAAGGCTTAACCAATTAGCATTTTACCATAATTAACCGTTTTTGTCAATTTAAATTAAAAAATAGTTTCCTTTTTTCGTTTTTTGAGGTCAGACAAAAAGAGCAGAACGGGAAATGAAACATATAACAAGAACTTTGTTCAGAAAATAATTGATTCTATAACTTATCTTTTTAAATTTATGAAATCTGCCATCGTAAAATTCCAATTCTGCTGCGGACACATAATACCTTTTGCCCGGAATTGATTTACCGTCTGATTATCCTTTCTGTTTACAATAGGTTTGAACACCTTTATAGTACCAGATTTGAGAATTTTTTTGGTATAACATCTGTCGCGCCTCGTATAGCGGATGTGCTCTGTTTCGCCTTCGTTCTCACCTGTCTGAAAGCATAAAATAAGCAGCCGCGCATAAGCGGCTGCCGGGAATGTAATGTATTTCTGTACATAAAAATCCTTTTCAGGAGCAAAGCCAGTAATACTCCTTATGAAAGAAACCGCCGGTTAAACCGGCGGTTATGATTTACTTTAACCGTAAACTACCGTTATTATTCGTGGATTTCAGTAACAACGCCTGAACCTACTGTACGGCCGCCTTCACGGATAGCGAAACGAAGACCGTTTTCAATAGCGATAGGAGTGATAAGCTCAACGTTCATAACAACGTTATCGCCGGGCATGCACATCTCTGTGCCTTCGGGAAGATTGATAACGCCTGTAACGTCAGTGGAACGGAAATAGAACTGAGGACGATAGTTGTTGAAGAAGGGAGTATGACGACCGCCTTCATCTTTGCTCAGAACGTAAACCTGACCTGCGAACTTTGTGTGGGGATGAATTGAATTGGGCTTGCAAAGAACCTGACCTCTTTCGATTTCAGTTCTCTGAATACCACGAAGAAGAGCACCGATGTTATCGCCTGCTTCTGCATAATCAAGGATTTTGCGGAACATTTCAATACCGGTAACAACTGTGTTTTTCTTTTCGTCCTGAAGACCAACGATTTCAACTTCTTCGCCTGTCTTAAGCTGACCACGCTCAACTCTGCCTGTAGCAACTGTGCCACGGCCTGTGATTGTGAATACGTCTTCAACGGGCATAAGGAAAGGAAGGTCTGCCTTACGGTCGGGTGTGGGAATGTAGCTGTCAACAGCTTCCATGAGTTCCCAGATAGGAGCAAGCTCGGGAGCGTTTACGTCACCGCCTGCATATTCAAGAGCCTTAAGAGCTGAACCCTTGATGATGGGTGTGTCGTCGCCGGGGAATTCGTACTCGTCAAGAGTTTCACGGATTTCCATTTCAACGAGTTCGATGAGTTCTTCATCGTCAACCTGGTCGCACTTGTTCATGAATACGATGATGTAGGGAACGCCAACCTGACGAGCAAGAAGA
>JAZLLB010000108.1:0-54451 GCA_045597925.1 Acutalibacteraceae bacterium | reverse complement strand
TAATTGCAAGAAGAACACTTAACAATTTTTTGAACTGTTTCATAATGTTGGATGCACCTCCATAAAAATTTGGTATATGTATACCATGTTTTCTGTACGCTTTTTGCTGCACCGCAGCGTACCGGCGGTGATGTTCTGCTCAATAAAGAATAATTCCCGCGCCTTTGCCGCTCAGACCGCATACCGGAAGACCGGCTTCAGCTTAAAAATCACTGCTCATTGACAGCTCATTTACCAAAATCCCTCTACAGCAGGGACAGTGTATCAAACAAACATACCGCATGCATACACAATATGGCGCACTTGTCCAACTACACCGTTACTATGGTTAGCATAAATATACCTCATGTAGGCGGTTTTGTCAACATCATTTTAAAGATAATTTATGAACGAAATCAATGTTTGTACATAATGCACATAAACAATATTATTTTTTGTGTATTAAGTAAAATGAGCCTTGTAAAGTATCTTTCTTTACAGTGCCTGCCGGTTAAATTCTGTGTAAAGCACTTTTTCTTTACATCGCAATTTCGTATACATTTATATTATATATACACAGCATCAGCTTCGGAGCTAACAGATTTGTCAAATTATATAAAATATGATAAAAATGCTTGATTTTCGCAAAGAATTCATCTATAATCTATATCAGTCTACGGACTCAACCCAATATCTTCCCTCAGGAGGTAGAATTTATGAATTTTTCAAAAAAAATAACCGCTGTTATTCTCGTAATGGCTATGATTTTCTGTTTTGCGGCCTGCGGAGCAGACGAAGCGGAAGCTGAGCTTGACATCGGCACAATCAACATCGGGTTTATAACCACCGGAGATGTTGAAGATGATTCATTCTCGGCTCTTCATTATAATCAGTTCAGAACCGCCTATGACCTTGCCGGTGCAGGCGACGGTCAGGTTACAGTTGAAGAAAATGTATTAGCCGGTGACACCAAAGCTATGGAAAGTGCAATCGCCGACCTTGTAGCGAGAGGCTGCCGGCTCGTTGTCGGAACCGACCCCGGATACTGCGATGGATTTGTCAAATATGCCAAAGACAACAGCAGCATCTTTTTCGCGGTTCTCGGTGATTACGAAAAAGGCAACGATGTCAGCGACAATCTCGCAATTCTCAACATAAGCAATTTTGAAACAGAATACCTTCAGGGCATCGCGG
Source organism: Acutalibacteraceae bacterium (assembly GCA_045597925.1). GTDB lineage: Bacteria > Bacillota > Clostridia > Oscillospirales > Acutalibacteraceae > CAG-488. Next base: position 53,278 of record JAZLLB010000108.1, on the reverse strand, counting down.
CGGGTCTTTCAACGGAAGCCGGCAAAATCGCTTATGTTTCAGACACAACTTTCGGCACAACTCAGATAGCCGACGTCAACGCTTTCGCAAAGGGTGTTGAGAGCGTTAAGGCTGACGCGGAGGTTTTCTTTATCAGTACCGATGATGTTAAGACCGGCATTGACAAAGCAATCGGAAACAAATGCGATGTTGTCTACTCAAGAAACTACGTTATAAATGAGGAAACAGACGAAACCTTCTTCACGGTTCCGGAATCAGTCGCGAGTGTTATGACTCTTAACAAGATTACCAAAGACGGCAGCGAATTTATTTCCGGCACAGCTCTTAACGTTGATTTCCTTTACACAAAAGTCGTTCTCAACACTGTTAACGAAAAGTTCAGCGACCTTTCAAAATTCACCTGGGGTATTAAAGACGGTGTTATTAATGTTTCACCTGCAGCTGACGCAAAGGTTAAATCAGCTGTTGATGCCGCAAAGGCTGAATTTATGAACGGTAAAAACGCTGTCGGCGCAAGCGGCGCAGAGCTTTCGGCGGAGCCGGATTCATCAGTTACAGTTATTAAGTAAAGGCAATAAATATAAAAAATGCCCCGACAAGAGGGGCATTTTCAATTAAAGGAGAAATTTATATGTGCAATCGTTATGAATACGCAAAAGATACATACGCCAAAATCGGTATTGACACCGAAGAAGTTATAGAGAAGCTCGCTGATGTCACAGTTTCACTTCACTGCTGGCAGGGTGATGATGTTACGGGATTTGACAGCCGTGAGGCGCTTTCCGGCGGAATACAGACAACAGGCAACTACCCCGGCAAAGCAGCTACCCCCGAGCAGCTTATGGCTGACCTTGATAAGGCGTTCTCTTTTATGCCCGGCAAGAACAAGCTGAATCTTCACGCAAGCTACGCAATTTTTGAAGACGGTGAGTTTGCTGACAGAGACGCCCTTGAACCGAAGCATTTCAAAAAGTGGGTGGATTTCGCAAAAGAACGCGGCATCGGCATTGATTTTAACCCGACTTTCTTTTCTCACGCGATGGTTAAGGATAATCTCACGCTCTCCTCCCCCGACGAGGAAGTTCGCTCTTTCTGGGTTCGTCACGGCAAAGCCTGCATAAAAATCGCTGAATACTTCGCAGCCGAAACAGGGGTTCCCTGCGTTATCAATTTCTGGATTCCCGACGGATACAAGGACATTCCCGCCGACCGCTTCGCGCCCAGAGCGAGATTTAAAAAGTCGCTTGATGAAATTCTTGCGGAACCCTACGATAAGAGCAAGGTATATGTTACGCTCGAATCAAAGGTTTTCGGCATCGGTCTTGAATCTTACACGGTCGGCTCGGCTGAATTCTGCCTTTCATACTCAGACTACAAAGGTATAACACCTCTTATGGACAACGGACACTACCACCCCACCGAGGTTGTTTCAGATAAAATCCCGTCGCTTCTTCTTTTTAATGAAAAAATTGCTCTCCATGTTACACGCGCCGTACGCTGGGACAGTGACCATGTTGTTATATTTGATGATGAAACCAGGGAAATCGCGAAAGAAATCGTCCGTTGTGACGCGCTTGACAGAGTTTTCATCGCCCTTGACTATTTCGATGCTTCAATCAACAGAATCGCCGCGTGGGTTATCGGTTCACGCAATTTCAGAAAAGCTCTTCTCTGTGCTATGCTTCTCCCCTATGATGAACTGAAAAAGGCTCAGGATAATGCGGATTTCACAAAGGTTCTTGCCCTCAGCGAAGAATATAAATTCTATCCGTATGCGTATGTATGGGCTGAGTTCTGCCGCCGGCAGGGAATTGCCGCTGACGAAAGCTGGTATGACGAAGTTAAAGCATATGAAAATGATGTTCTTCTGAAAAGATAAATAATCATATATAATAACAGATGGTTTTGAAAACGGCGGATTGCTGTTCAAAACCATCTTTTTTTCTCACAGATTATGAATTCTTCGGGATACAGTTGCTATTACACGGTTATTCTATCGGTACTTCTATCTGTTCTCTGTTTTTAAACAGCGTCACGCTGTCAAATCCGCAGCGTTTCGCAAGCTCCATGCCCTGCTCGATTCCGTTGCCTATGCGCTGTGCGTAATGTGAATCCGAACCGATTGTAACAAGTCTGCCGCCAAGCTCCTTAAAACGCCTGACAGTTTTCTCACCCGGCATTGTGCTTTTCAGCTTCTGAAAAAGACCGGATGTATTTATTTCAAGCGCTTTGTCTTTTTCTGCCAGCAACTTCAGAATTTCATCGATTTTTTTCTGATATCTTTTCATATCGACAGGTATTTTCTGCTCACCCTGAATATATCTTAAAGGATATGTGAGATGCGCAAGAGAATCAAATCCGCCCCACTGAGCAAGATTCAGCTCTTCATCAAAATATTCATCAAGAATACCTTCAACATCATAATCGGCATAATCAAAAAAGCAGAAATCCTGTTCATGACGAAGATTATGAATTGAAGCGACAACAAAATCGTATTTTCTTTCGCGTATAATTTTATCGGCAACCTCCGGCTCAAAGCACGCCTCACCCAGCTCAATGCCGGAACACACAATCAGCTTTCCGTCAAACGCACAGCGCGCCTTTACCGTATCAAAATACGACTGAACCGCTACCTTGTCGTAATGCTCCTCATAATAGCAGTCTGCCTCTACATGGTCAGTGAAAGCGACGGCTTTTACGTTTTTTTCGCACGCTTTTTCACACATATACATTATAGAGTGATTGCCGTCAAAAGAATTATCCGTATGAACATGAAGATCCATAATATTTTTAAAAGCCAAAGTAATACCTTCTCAAATGCAAATATTCAAGTTATATAATAACTCAATTTATAAAATTTTTCAACCGTAAATAAGAATATTTATTGACGGATAATGCAAACTATAAACAAAAAACAGGAGATGATAGTTATGATAGATAAGATTTCGCTTGTTCTCGTTATAATCGGCGCACTCAACTGGGGCAGTATCGGACTTTTTCAGTTTGATATAGTCGCGTGGATTTTCGGCGGACAGGGTGCAATTATAAGCAGAATAATCTACACTCTGGTTGCCCTTGCCGGTATATGGTGCATTTCGATGCTTTTCAGAGAAAACGACGAGGTTCAGCTGGGTCTCGAACAGTAAGCTGACGGGAGCTGTGCGTAAAGCGCAGCTCCGTTATATTTGGTTGACAATCCGATTTTATTGATATATAATTTACATGTATTTTATCACTGAAAGGATTGACAGCTTTGAACAAACTTCCACCGCTTAAATTTAAAGACGGAAAATTTAAAATCATGCTCATCGGGGATTTGCATGAATCCTACCGGCCGAGAGACGATGACACAAAAGAAAAAACCGCTGACACGATAAAGCTCCTTAACAAAGCAGTTGATGAGCTGAAGCCCGATCTGGCTGTTTATCTGGGCGATATCGGCAAGGCTGACGATGAAGAGAAAATGCGTTCGGTAATCAGTAAGGTTACATATCCGGTTACGTCGCGTGACATTCCTTTCGCGATAGTTTTCGGAAACCACGACAGAGAGTGCGAGCTTTCACTTGAAAAGCAGCTTGAATTATACCGGCAGGAATGCGATAAATTCTACACCTCAGACCCTGTTCCCGAGCTGACGGGCTGCGGCAACTGCAACGTACTTGTAAAAGACTCAAAAGGCAAAAAGGATATTCTTAACCTCTGGTTTATGGACAGCAACAACCGCTGTGATAACGAAGCTCTTTCTTATTACGACTGGGTTCATGAGGATCAGATTCAGTGGTATAAAGACACTGCCGCGGAAATTAAAGAAAAAAAAGGCAGAACAATTCCCGCGCTGTGGTTCATGCATATCCCGGTTCCCGAGGAATACGAGCTGTTGAGAGAGGCAAAACCCTATGAAATCCCCGATTCGGTAAGAGGTCACGGCACACGTTCAAAAACGCATTACGTTCTCAAAAACGAGGTCGAGGGCTATATGGGTGAAGGTCCATGTGTTGCGGAAGTAAACAGCGGCGTTTTCAAGGCATGGAAGGAAACGGGCGATGTCATGGGTGCGTTTTTCGGTCATGACCATATGAACGATTTCGCCGGATATTATGACGGGATTCTTCTTGCTCAGAACAAGCTCGCGGGCTTCAGACCTTATACCGACGGCTGCCGCTCAGGTGTAAGACTTATTACTCTTGACGAAAATAATATTACCGATATAAATTCAAAAATGTATTATTTCAAGCAGTTCGGTCTTAAAAGTGAAAGTCTCGGCCCGGTTGAAAGAAATTTCTCTGACAGACAGGTTATAAAAATCAAAACCGCTTCATGGATAGCAGGCGGAGCAGTAGCCGCAGTTACCACCGCGGCAGCTGTTAAAAAGCTCAAAAAAGAGAAATAATTTTAAAATACAAAAGAGTCAATGAGGAAAATCTCACTGACTCTTTATTTTTCCGACCAAAACCGGGAATTATTACGCCGATTTTTTGTTTTTATTCAGAATTAAAACAAGCGCACCTAAACCTACAATTAAAGCAACAGTAATAATAATGATTATGACGGTCTTTTTAGAATTTGAAAGACCCTTGTCCGCTTTAACGGGAGCATCTGTTTTCTGCTCATCTGATACAGCCGGCTCTGCAGCGGCATCTGCGTCCTGCGAGGTCTGCTGTACCGCGTCAGTACCTGCTTTTTCGGTTTTGCCGTTATTCTTCTTTTCGGCGGCGGTTGTAGTCTTGCTTCCGTCAATAATCGCCGCTTTCTCCTCGGGAAGCTTTCCCGATTCTATAATCAGATTATTCGCGGACGAAGACGAGCCTGTTGTAAGATCATACGCGACAGAAGTCCTTATATCCTCGAAATTCTCATTCTGGCAATTTTCAATATTAAGCACTATATCAGATTCGCTGACATTCGCATCTTCTATTTTAGAAAATCTGATTTTAATAATCGCGCCGTCACCGTTAATCGCCTTAAAAGGAACTGTTGTAGCTATTGAAATCCTGACCGGGTTAACATCGCTGTTGGCGTTAAAAATCGTCATTCCGCTTTGCGAGTCAACATACTGCTTGAATGCCGCAAAGCCCGACGCAAACTGGCAGTCTTCAAGAGAAAGCTTAAGATTATTATACTTGATGCTTGCATCAAAAGCACAAAATCCGGCATTGTTCGCGCAATCAAGAGTGATTGTTATACTCTTACTGTCCTGTGCCGCAACGCAAATCTTAAATGCCGCTGTATCTGCGGCACTGACCGTGAAAGGTATAAATGAAGCTATCATAAGCATGCACAGAACCGCCGCAAAAACTTTTTTAATCATAAAAAACGCTCCTTATCATTTCGGCAGATCGGCCGTTCCGAACGCCGATTTTTTTATTGCATTTATATCAGAGGAATCAACCTTTCCGTCAAGGTTGATATCGGCTGCTTTTTTCTGAGCAGCAGTATAAGTTATTTTACAGGCGGAGCCGCTTGATATATTAAGCGCGTCAGCAAGGTCTATTCCGTCACACACTCCGTCACCGTTACAGTCGCCTGAGACAACAATAATAAGTTTTTCCACACTATTTCCGCCGGAAATGAAGCTTATCTCACTGCCAGTGCCTATATATTTGCCGGAAGCGGCAGTCATTTTATACGAAACTCCGCTTGCAAGGCTGATATATTCGCTCATAAATCCGCTTTCCGTTAAAAGCTCGCCGCCCACAACAGTCATTCCGTCTGCGGCCTGCCTGGGGATTGCCTTATATGAATAATACTTTCCTCCGGCGGGTGGCGTTTCATTTCCTGTGAAGCCGTTATAGCCGTACTCTTTTATGAATGTCGGGTAATCGCGATAGCATTTGCTCATATCAACATTACCGTTGATTCCGCTAACCGAGCCCTTGTTCGAATACTGCCACATATCGTATTTGCCTTCATATGTGCAGGTGGAATTATACTGAGCGAGCCATATCGGGTAATCGGAAAACTCAGATGAATAAAGCAACTCCGTCATCCAGTATTTATTGGCATATACGCCGGCGTAATACCCGGCAGCCTGCATTGTTTTAACGAAAGAATGAACAACATCTGTCCTCTCACGGGTTGTAAGCAGAGTCTGCGCTTCCGGTTCCTCAACATCAATATAAACGGGAAAATCGGGCTTGCAATTATATTTTTTCAGGGTATTAATAACCCAGTTCGCTTCTTCAGCCGCCTCCGCTTCTGTGTAGGCATAGCTGTAAAAATACACACCGAAGTGAACATTGTTTGCGGTAATTCCTTCTATATTTTCTTTGAATTTCGGGTCTTCAACAATGTTATTTCTGTATTGTGAACCTCTGTATCCGATTCTTACTATAACACCGTCAATCACACCGGCGGTTACTCTCCAATTAATATCTCCCTGCCACTGTGAAACATCTATCACTTTTAAATTTGCTGAATTCGGTTCAACCGCGCTGATGCTCACAACTGAGCAGACAATCAGAATCAATGCCGTGAAAGCGGAAAGTATTTTCTTGATTTTCATGGACAGCCTCCTTCGGAATTATTTAATCGATTGTAACATATTATCGAAAATTTGTCTATATCAATCGTGAAATTTATTTAAAATTTAAGAAAAAGTGAAATTAATTTAACAGTTTATTAAAATAAACAATCTTTAAACGGTAACATCTGCCGTTCTGCCGTTTGTGAGCTTTAAAATCAGCTGAGGCTCAATTTCTATCTGATGCCCTATTTTCCCCGCGCTGACTGTGACTGTCTCAAGCCTCAGCACATCTTCATGAAAGAATGTTTTAAGCGGCTTTTTCATTCCAAGCGGACTGCATCCTCCATGGATATAACCCGTAAGCGGGAGCAAATCCTTTTGCTTTATCATTTCAATGTTCTTCTCCCCTGCCGCCTTAGCGCACTTTTTTAAATCAAGCTGTTCCGCTGCGGGAATGACAAACACATAGTTTTTCTTTGACGCACCTACGGTTACAAGCGTTTTGTAAACCTCCGAAACATCTTTTTTTATCATATTCGCCACGGTTACGGCATCTGTGAGTATATCATCACCCGTGGGATACTCATGGGGGATATATTTTATCTTCTTCTGTTCTAAAAAACGCATAACATTTGTTTTGAATTCTGCCATAAAAAGCTCCTCAGTACATAATTAATATAATACGGTCCGCACACCTGAATTACATGATACCCCTCAGAATTTTACAACTTTCATTTCATATTGTCAATATCCGCGCTTTTCTGTATCATTTCAGCCATTTCAAGAAAGCCTTCGACCTTCATAAGCGCGATTCCCTGCGTTTCATCGCCTAGCGCTACGAATCTGTCTCCCGCTTTTATATTAAAAAGCCTGCGCGCCGAGGCCGGAATAACCACCTGCCCCTTGTCGCCGACCGTAACTATCCCGAAAAGATGCTTGCCCTTCGGCGGAACACTCAATCCCAGATTTTTCTCCGCTTCATAATTCGCGAGATCATCAAGAGTCACGCCGAAGACCTCAGCAACAGCTCTGCTTTTTTCAAGGTCGGGTAAAGTTTCGCCTGATTCCCATTTTGCGAGAGCCTGACGGGATACACCCACCTTTTCGGCAAGACATTCCTGCGTCATGCCGTTTATTTTCCTTAATTTCACAAGATTTTCACTGAACATTTTTCTTTACCTTTCTTTGAATTTATTCCGAGTACGCACCACCTTAAAACAGGTATGCGTGAAATTATTTCATACAGAAGCATCGCGCCCGCAAACGCCGAAGCAGCTGTTACAATGTATATCAGCACAGGCGGCAAAACCGAAGATTTCAGCGTTAACCCGCATACTGAAACCGGCAGATAATGAAACACGTAAATTCCCCATGATTTCCTGTTCATAAACCGGGTAAATTTATTTTCCTTATCCGCGTATTTTTTGAATATTCCGATTATCGTGAGGCAGGCAAACCACAGATATACGGATGCCGACAGACAGTTCACAACAGGACTTTCGGCATAATTCCGACCGAAGTACATCACCGTATAAGCCGTGCCTGAAGCAACCGCCGCGGATAAAGTGAAAAATCTGTATTTCACAAGGCAGTCGGTCGCTTTATCGTGAGAAAAAACAAAATATCCGATTAAAAAAGAAAATCCGTAAATTCCGAAACGGTAAACAAGAACAACGGGCGTGTTCAATATGCGGGAAGCACCCCATACGGCAGCTCCGAGAAGCAGAATAAACAGGGGTGAACCCGCGAATTTTCCGCACAGATTATAAAGTCTGCCTTTTTCAACTCTGCATATAAGCAGGAGTAAAACAGAAAACAGCCACAGCAGCTGAATATACCACAGCACACCCGTACCCGAAACCGCCGTAATCAGATACAGCACCGGCTCAGGCACATCACCCATTTCGTCAAACGCACCGCCCAGCTTCATATTAACAATGCCCTGAATCCACTGAAACACAAATAAACCAACTGTTGACGGCACAAGCAGCTTCACTGTTTTTGAACGCAGAAATTCACGCTCGGTGTGACTGTCGAGATAATATTTCGCGCACATTCCCGAAACGATAAAAAGAAGCACCATAAACCACGGATAAAGAATATACTGCGCAGCGTCCTGATACTGAACCGGCTTGAACGATCCCGCCACGCCGACAGGAATTACTCCGTTGAACATATAAATCACATGATAAATCACCACAAGCGACACCGTTGACCAGCGTATATTGTCCAGGTAGTATTTCCTCATATTTTTCTCACCTTTGCAACTATATTTTACATAAATAATAAAATAAAACAGCTTCACCGTCAATCAAACAAAGATTACAAATGAAGCTGTTTTGTGTAAAAATATGTTGCGTTCGTTCAGGGCAATCTAATCCGACGCCCTTTCAATTATCAGTAACGTTAATCAGCGTGCGGACACCTGTATTAATTAATGATATTTTCTGTAATAGTTATATCACATGGAAAAACAACTTGCAGAAAAGATACGTATTATTTAGGAACCGACAGCACAATAAAGTTCACAAAATTAATACCACAGGAACCCTAAAAGGAAAATCCATATCAGCCACTGACCGAAAGAGAATTTAACGGTTACAGTACAGGAATCTTCTACATCTAAATCAGGAATAGAAGCAGTGACAGTCGCAGTTCCTCTGCCTACAGCTGTTACTTTTCCGTTTTGATCGACAATTGCAACATTAGTGTCGGAAGATCTGTAAACAATTTCATGTCCTGGTGCATAAAATACATTCAAATCTTGACTCTTTTTATATTTAACCGAAACAGAATGCTCAACAATGTCAATATTTGATTCAGTGAATTTTGTCGGATCATTTCCGGCAAGATATTCTTCCAAATTCGTTAATCCATTACCGTTTTCATCACTATCAGCAATATTTTTACTGGTATCATCACCCCAAAGAAGATACTTATCACAGTACCAATCCGGGATTCCGTCATTATCACTGTCTGCTTCACCGGTAGTAAGTTTAAACGAATCACTCAAGCCTGACTTTGCTCCGCTGTTAGCTACTGCCTCTATTTTAACAAAATATGTAGTGTTTCTTTCGCCAAATGAAATTGTATATTCATTTTCTCCGGGATATACAGACATTTTTGTCACACTGTCATTGATTGATGTGAAATCTGATTTACTATAATAAATATTATAACACTGAATGTCTTCGACATTATTTTTATCTGAAATTGTTATCGAAGTTAATCCGTCTCTCGATTTATTGTTGGTATAAGAAACAATACTTACAGGACTGATTTTATCGGTTGAAGCATTTTTCGCCATAATAACATAAGTACCGTTGCCTGCATAATCACAGCGTAAGCAATAATTCATACTTTCATAATCACGGTTAATATCAGATGCTACCTTTGTCCATATTCCGTTATTATATTTGTACCATGAAAGAGAAGAAAAATCTATATCTTTGAATGAACCAACTTCACCGTAAAATTCTCCTCGAATTGCTCCGCTTGAAGTCGCTTCAACAACAACAGCTTCGTCTACAGATTTATATAAACCGTTCTGATAAGAAGAATTTCCCTTATAACAATTTGCGGTAAGCGCACTCGTTGATGTTAAGTATCCCATAATACAATTTGATTCAGAAACATAACTGTACGAATTACTGTAAACCGGTGAAGCATAACTTACCTTAGCAGGAGCATTGTTCCTGATTACTGCAGATCTTACTGTTGTAAAAGCACTGTCTTCTAATGCAGCATAATTATACTCCGCTGTTCTGTCTTTTGTTGAACTGGGAGATAATGTATATCCGGGAGTATAAGATCCGGACCAAAAGCTGTATGTTTCTGCACCGTCACTGTTACCTATCGTTAACAGATCTCTTACGGAATTTTCGCATGACTCTTTCCATATAAATGATTGATTGGTGTCTCTGGAGGCATCAGCTCCAAAAGTGCCGTTAAGATAACTGTAATCTCTTGAATTTCTTGACAATTCAATATCATCATGCTGATTATCCATCAATCCGAACCTATCTTCATAAGGACAGTCATGGGATGGGCCGCCCCAATTATCGCCATTTCCATCCATATATTCATCAAATAAGCCCAGTAAATAATGACCTAATTCATGGCAAATTGTTGTTGAGTAAGCTTCTGTTCCAATTGGATTATTCCATCCAGCGCCTTCAAGTCCGCTTAATTGAACTCTATAGTAACCATTTCCATCCGACAATGTTTCTTCCGGAATATTTTCGAAGCAATCTGTATAAAAGGCTACTGTATCGTCGCTATAATATCCCGTAACATACGCGTTTGACCAAATTGTCATATTATTGTTGTTTCCTTCTGACAACGTAGCTTGAATCTGAATATCAGCCATACTTGCTGTGTTGTTTGTGTTTGCAAAGTCTGCTCTGCTGTTTGTAGGAATAAGCAAAATCTTATTAAACATAACATGACCGTCGGTTGATTGTGCCATTAACTGAGATGCATAGCTCATTGAATCTTTAATTTTCTGAGCATAATTCGCATCGGCGGTATCGTTCAGATATGATACTGCGAGATTAACCAGAAGTCTCGGCTCAGAAAGTGTAAGAGTAACTGTTTTACTGATATCATTAGGTAATTTCTTACCTTTCCAGTTACCGTTTGCATCTATTTTCTCAGAATGGAGCTGATAAATAAACCTAATCGGATCTCCGCTTTCGGTTGTACCAAAGTTCTTAAACAACCCGTTTCTGGCAGTACCGTCAATGTTACTTCCGGTGTTGTCGTTAATATATGAACTTACAGTAAGATTTTTAAACTGATTAACCGTAAGTCCGGCAACCGAAACATTCGCCATGCCCGCTGAATCTGTTTTTACGGTATAAAGCAGACTGCTTTGTCCGTTCGCATTATCGTATACGTTTACAAAGGCATTATTAACCGGAACTGTTTTTCCGGAATCGTCTGTTGCCTGAACTTTAATCTTAAATTTGTTTTCCGCGCTTTTTTGAGCCTTTGAAATTGCATAAAGAAACATATCTTTCATAGCAATTTTCGAGAAACAGCCTCTGGTACCGCCTTGGGGATGTGACTGACCGCCATGATAGTAATTAAATTCCCAAGTTAATGTTGAGGCAATGATTGTGCCGTTTCCGATTGGATATTCAACGAGTGTAGGTGCATCATCGTTTTCAGCACGAAGGATTATTTTGCTTCCTTTAGGCAACGAAGATTCTACAAAAGAATTATGCGAACAATAATACTCATACAATTCCGAATCAGTCAAAACACCGTCTCCGGTTAATTCACCTGTAACTATCGGATGTTTTGAGTCAACAACATAATCTCTGTAACAGTAATTTTTATCTTTTCTAACGCCACCGGGTAACTCAGCAGAAATCTCACCATCCGCCCAGCCAAAATCACCTGCGCCAAAAACTATTACGCCGCCCATCTGTGTAAACAGTTCAAGATATTCTCTGAAAGAAGCATAATTGCTATATGTGCTGAAACTTTGATCATTTGCAAATATTACCAAATCATAATTCCAAAGTTCAGTATTTAAAAACTGAGAAGTTGAAACCACATTGTAAGGTTGTCCGATTTCATCAAGCACGACAGTATTTGCATCTGAATCCCACGGCAACGCATCCTGAATCAAAAGAATTTTTGCATCCTCATTAAATGAATCAGCCTTAAAACTTGCCGCTTTGGACAAATTCAAATTTGTTCTACTTGAGCGGTTTGCAGATGAATCTGAACTGCTTACAACATTATCATTTAAAGAAAAGACAATAGTCGACAATGAAAAAGTCAGCACTATCGCCAAAAAAATGCTAACAACTTTTTTAAATGATTTTTTCATAATAAAATTCCCTTCAATTTTTTATTTTGATTTGATTCGTGCTTCCCCCTTGAAGAATCAAACCGTTCACTTTGACCGTATGCCGCTTTATCGGTTTTCTAAAGCGAAATTTTCGAAGCAATAAAAACAGGCTCGTTTTCCTGAATTTACCAGCTGAGAATACTTTAGCACATTAAATGCAAAAAGTCCATATTTCAGCAAATTCTTCATTAAAAATAATTCGGCAAAATTTGTATCTAATGCACAAATATATTTGTACGCACTGTTATATATATGCCGTCTCAGACTTTCTCTTCATTTTCAGGCTGACAGCTGTCGAAGGTAACTATTGTTTTGAAAAGGTCACCGTCAACCGCAATCTCAAATTTTCCGCTCTGAACCTCGGTGAAGCTCTTCGCGATTGAAAGCCCGAGGCCATTGCCTTCGGTGTGTCTTGAGCCGTCATCACGCTTAAATCTCATAAGCAGCTCTTCGGGTGAAGATGATATTGGCTTTTCGGAAATATTTCGCAGCACAATATCAATTTTGCCGTAATAGTCAATAACATCAAGATAAACTCTTGTACCCGGCATGGCGTATTTAATAATGTTGCTGAAAAGATTTTCAAATACACGCCACAGCTTCATACCGTCCGCAAGTATGTATACGTCTTTTTCGGGCATATCAGTTTCGACTGAAATATTCTTTTCGCTGAACTTCGGTGAGAATTCCTCGACAGTCTGCAGCAGAAAGACCTGAACATTAACAGCGTCAAACTCAACATTTACTGAGCCTGTTGAGATTTTTGAAACCTCAATAAGATTAAACAGCAAATCACTGAGCTTGGAGGACTGCTTTGTAATAATATCCGAATAAGATTTAACCTCATTTTCACTGCATTTGCCTGAGCTGATTATATCGGCGTAATTTACAATTGAAGTCAGCGGCGTTTTGATATCATGAGAAATATTTGTGATAAGCTCATTCCTCATTTCCTGGCTCTTACTCTTTTCCTGCAAAGCGGCAATCATATCATCTTTAATCTTGATAAGGTCATCATTGATAGCTTTGAAATCACCGAACATGATATGAGAATCGGCAACGTTCTCAAAATCTCCCAGAGCGAGCTTCTGACCGCTTTCACGCACACGGTTCAGATTGAACACAATCAGGAAAAAAAGCGCACTGAGAACGAACAGAACCGACAGCTGTATAAAAGCAAACGGCATGAACTTAAATTCGTTCAGATTATTTGATATGCAGGTTTTATATTTATACACATAATAAAAAATAAATAAAAGCTCAACGGTCATAACAGAACCTATGGTTATAAGTGCTTTGCCGAGAATCGGAACCTTGAAGCTGCCGTTGTCTTCCGTGTCTTTTCTCGTTCTGATTTTTGAAATGGCTCTGTAAATAAGTGTATTCTGAAGCAAGTCACCGATTTTTATTCTCGCGGCGAGAGTTATGCAGTAGACCAGAAGAATAAGTGAAATAACAAACGTAAGAAGAAGAATAACCGCGTTCCACAACACAATACTGTCTTCTTTAATATCCGCGGCGGAGGTAAGAACAATCATCATCACTATGAATGTTACAAGTGCCGTCACAATCACCGTCAGCAGGTCAAAAGGTATTCTGTCAATAAAGAACATATTTTCTTTTCTTGATTTCAGGTCAGAACCGTTGCCAATGCTCGACATCAGCAGACCGAGCAGAAACGCCGCGGCGCAAATCAGAGCGAAAAGCACAACAAAGAAAAGATACCTTATTGAATGAGCGACACTAATCATTTTCAGAGCAATACAGTACCCGTCCTCAACAGTCATACTGTCTGCCCCGCGGATGAAAATTTTAACCGAACCTGTAATTATCCCCTTGCCTTCAATATATACATTTAAAGGAACCTGCTTCGAGTAGCAGTAATCATCGGGAGCGTCATCATTTTTGATTATCAGACCGCCGTCGTCAATTTCGGCAACAAAAACAAGGTTGGTATTTGTTTTATCAAATTTTTCAGACAGTGATGAAAATGAAGCGTGTTCCTGTTCGCTGAGTTCTTTCTTTTCCGCCTGAAGCAGCATATTCTTTATATACAGGGTAATATATTCGTCAACCTGACCGTGATCTTTCTCTGTTTTAAGGCTCATAGCTTTCTGAATCGGATAAATGCTGCTGTCTGATGTAAAGAAATGATAGTCATACATGAAATTGATTGCCAGCGCAAGCGCGACCGCGATTTCAACAAGCAGCATATAGGCGAGTGCCACCGTCAGCTTATCGCCTAAATTTTTAATTGAAAATCTCACCTCAACCCCTCTTTTCCATCTTATAGCCGTGGCCGAATTTGGTAACGATATAGCGCGGATTCGCGGGGTCAATTTCGATTTTTTCACGCAGATGCCTTATGTGAACAAGAACGGTGCTTTCCGCTCCGAACGGGTCATCGTTTCTTACGCTTTTATATATTTCATTGGGAGATAAAACCTTGCCCGTATTTTCAACAAACAGCTTGAGAATCAAATATTCCGTAGGCGTAAGGCTAACGGGTTCACCGTCAACAGTAACGCTTTTGGCTTCATCGTCAATAACTATGCCGCCGTTTGAGAGAGTTCCGTCTTTATGAATTTCACTGCCGAATTCAGTGAATCTTCTCAGCTGTGACTTAACACGAGCAACAACCTCAATCGGGTTAAACGGCTTTGTGATGTAATCATCGGCACCGATGTTCAGCCCGAGGATTTTATCTGAATACTCACTTTTGGCCGTAAGAAGAATAATGGGAATATTAGTGATTTTTCTCAGCTCAACAGTAGTTTCAATTCCGTCCATTTCAGGCATCATAACATCCATAAGCACAAGCTTAATGTCATTTTCCTCAAAGGCGGCAAGAGCCTCTTTGCCGTTGCCTGCTTCTATTACATTGAAGCCCTCTGATGTAAGGTAAATTTTAAGAGCTTTAACGATATCTTTATCGTCATCGCACGCAAGAATATTTATCATAAAAATACCTCCTTTTACGGTATGTATTATACAATACAATGAATCAAGATACAATATACTAAAAGTAAATTTTAACCTAATCTTAATCAAATCTTAAGAACCTTAACTACCTTAATCAAATCTTAATATTTTCTTAAGCGGCTGTAACTTGTTAATTAAGAATTGAGCCGATATAATATACACATAAGCTGCGGCACGGAAAAGACCGCACAGAATACGGAGGCTTTGACTATGAAGATTTTAAGAAAAAACAGAAAAACAGAGTGCATGGCAACATACGAAAGAAAATGCAGCTGCTGCAACAGAAAATTTAAGGCTGCGTACCGTTATTCTGATTATTATTCATATAATTCAGCTAAGGAAATGGTAGATAACTACTACAACTCACACAGGCTTTTCTGCAATGAAGCGTCAGCGTCAATGATGCACACAGCATGAGGAATTAACCTTGTCTGTAACGGGAAACCATAACGTGTGCCAAAGACCGCGACAGGTATATTCTGCCGAAACATGAAAACAGTCTTCTGAATATAATCTTTCTGACCGGCTGTTCTGAATAAGCGGCACTTAATTTGCGGCGTGCCGTGTGTAAATTGCGGTGAGGACAACCGGAAGCCGACTAAAAACGGCAGGGGCGATACCGCCGCGGTCTGGAAATCACACACTACTCCTGTTTTATTGTTCACAGTTAACGGTTTCCTGTTTTTTAAATATACTCAACTCAGATTGAGGGCAGATAACAGCGGAGGATGTACGAAATCCTCCGCTGTTATGTTTTTTAATCTTTAACCGATTAATAAAATCTTAATATCTCTTAATACATTCTTAAGTGCTTATAACTTGTTACTTAATAACTGTACAGGTATAATATACACATAATCCGCGGTATGAAACAACCGCGAAATACAGGAGGAATTAATTATGCTGCAAACGAAGAAAAACGAGACGGCCGCATCGGTTTATGAAAGAAAATGCCCATGCTGTGGCAGAACATTCAGTGAGGAGTTCAGAAGCTCCGACGCGTATTCCTACAGATGCGCTAAAGAAATGACCGACTACCGCTACAGTATTCATAAGCTTTTCTGCAACGAAGAAAATTTTTCGATGCTGAAATACAGTGCATGATTTAATTAAAAGGAGAAATTTATTATGAAAAAGTTTATTAAAGTTTTATCAGTGGTATTGTGTGTTCTGACGGTGCTTTCGTCAGCGGGCATTCTCGGCTTTGCGGCAGATGAAGCAGCAGCGGAACCTCAGACGGTTTCGGATGGAACGGAAGGTAATGAAAATCCGCCGTCTGAAGACACAGAAAACACAGACGGTACGGAACAGACGGAAGATGAAACGCAGACAGACCAGACATATACTCCCGACACCGCGAAAAAGAAACATAAGACATATGCAGAAAACGTAGCCAACGCATTTTCTATAAGCGTGCGGTTACTCGGCGGTGTGGTTATGGCTCCGGCCGCAATAACAGGCCTGAGTGTAGCTTTTTTACCCGTGATTGTAACGCTGCCTGTAACATTGCCGATTGCGGCTGTCGGCGGTGCAGGAGCTTCCGCGCTGGGAGCGATAGGAATTCTGCTTTCACCTGTTATCGGTCTTATCGGATATATATGCCAGTTTTTTATCAAATGATAATAATATAAATTGAGGGTCAGTATAAAGGCTGTGACGAAGCGAAAACGTCACAGCCTTATTTGGCGCATTTATGCGTGGAAATAAACCCCCGGTTCTACCGGGGGAAATAAAACGCTTTAAAGTGGCGAGCAATGGCAAGCCACAAAAACTAAAGGAAAAGATAATAACCTCCATACAAAACCCTGTTCAATACAGAATTGAACAAGGGTTTGGATAATTGGTGTTTTTTGCTGTCTACTTTTACTTGACAACTGCACTTAGCCGGAGGTCATGATTATCTGATTTATAAAAAACAATAAGTCTCTCTGTTTTTATTTTGAAAATAATCCTGCCGCGATTCCGAAAAGCGAGGTGAATATGCCGCATAAAAATTCCCATGGATTATCCGCTTTTCGCAGACAATTCTCAAACATAATTCCGCTGCCGTCAGACGCATCGCCCGTAAAGCGGAAATCATCAACGCTGATATCGGAATCCGCGCCCTTGAAGCAAAGTCTGAAGCCGTTTATATCGCCGAGCTTTCTTCTTGAATAAACCGCGCCGCATTCGTTCCCGAAAAGATAAATTCTGTTGAGGTCAAATGTCAGCTTATGCCACTGACCGTCGGCGGGAATAACCGTATTCGCCTCTCCGCAGCCGTTCACCTCAGGGGCGAACCATGTGACGCTGTTTACATATATTTTCATGCTGTTAAGCTCAACGTCTCTGCCGCCGTTGTTTCTGACCATTACGGAAACAGAAGAATAATTTCTCCAGTCACGCAGCATACGGTCAAAATATCTGATTTTTCCGCCTTTCATGAATGTGTATACGGGGCTTACAGAGAATCTTTTCGCCGACGCGGAGGAAACGATATTGAGACAGCCGCCTTTATAAGCATCGTCAACGCTGAAAGTAATTTCGGCGTTTTCAGCTTCCCATGTTTTATGCAGACCCGCAAAATTATCATCGGTTGAAAGAAAAAACGCTTCCTCACTGCCGCAGTCCGCCCACGCGGGAATTTCCCAGCTGAGTCCGCCGCCGTTTATATCGGTATCAAACGGCGCAATCGGCAAGAACTTTTCGCCGTCACACGTTGAGTATACATTGGATTTATTATTGTTTTCAGCGAACGCGTAAGCCGCGCTGACCGGATTTTCAACCTCATCGCTGAAAATTCTCAGAGTATTTTCATTGACGATTTCAGCGTCAGCCTGAACATATATGCCGCCCTCCTGTGCAAGAGAGAAGCCGACAGCGTTTTCACCGTCAATATAAAGTCCGTCGCCCACATCGTTAAAGGTTACATAAAAATCATTTCCGTCAACTCTGAAGCCGCTCACAGTCGCCGCCGTGCTGCATTTTCCGCCGTAAACAAGTCCGTAAGCGCAGGCCGCCATACGCTCGCCGACAGGCTGCTTCACAGCAGGATGAACAGAGCCGCACTGTTTTAAGAAATCAAGGTCGATATCATAAATCGCCGCCACCGCGCGTGATTTCGGGTCATCACGCTGAAAATCAATAAACTCATTATTATGGATACCGAAATCAGACTGTCCGTACGCGTAAGACGCGACCTGAGTGGTAACAAACGGCATTTTTTCGCCTTCAAACCCGAAAAGCTCACTGTAAGAATCCTGAAGCAGTTCAAGCGCGGTTTTATAAAATCCTTTATCCCAATCCGCAAAAATTTCCGATTCGCCCTGATACCAAATCATACCGGAAACTCTGAAATTTCTGAGCGGATATATTTTTTTATTGTAATTGGCGGTCACAGTGGAATACCAGTCAATCTTACTTTTATCCCACTCCTGCACGCTTATATAATTGCCTTTTGAATTAATATAATCCGCGAACCGGGGGCTGCCGTCAATTGTGTCTCTTGAAAGCCATGTGTGCAGCATACTTCCGCCGAGATTGGGCATAAGAACACCGACGGGCATATTGAGCTTTTTCTCAAGCTCCTGAGCAAAATAAAACGATACCGCTGAAACCGCGTCTATATTATCCGTTCCTTTATACCAGCGGCAGCAGCCGTCTTCTATATCGTTCTGCGGTTCAAGCGGAAATTTTTCCGAATCTCCGTTATATTTTACATAAGGGTCAACATACAGAAAACGAAGCCACTCACTGCGGACGCTGTTCTGCTCATATGTACTGCTCTGAACAAAAGGATACTGCATATTTGACTGACCGCTCGAAAGCCACAGCTCGCCGAACGCCACGTCATTCAGTGTACGGAACGCAACTCCGTTCTCATAAAAAGTCAGCGTGAAATTTTCGTATCCTCCGGCGGGAGCTTTGAAGCGAACGGTAAATCCGCCCTTTTTATTCGCGTAATCTTTTGTTTTAACAGTCACATTTCCGCCGCTGTTTCTCACTTCGCAGATTATCTCTGCCCCGCTCGCGGCGTTTCCGGCTATGATAACATCTTCTTTCTGCTGAAAAAGCATTCCGTCACCGTAGACATTGTTAAGCTCTGCCGAGGAGACACCCTCCCCCGAAGCCGTGAAGCATACCGCATTCATTCCCGAAACGAATGAAATACAGAGAACAGCCGAAACAATAATTCTGATGATTTTTCTCATAAAACATTCTCCTTATCCGGCATATCGGGCAGTGTTTTTTTAACCCTTCCGCCTTTTTTCATTCATGATGCTGTATTATAACACATAATATAAAATTTTACAATATTGTATATAATTTTTGGCTAAATTAACCTTTCACGTTAAAAAAGAGAAAAAACACCGCAAAATCCGTGTGACAGACCAGTCGGTCGACAGTGCGTATGGCTTTAATTATCTGACGCCGCCTTAAAGTATTGACATACTGATTTTACTGTTATATATTTATCCTGAGGGTAGTTCATTGAATTACCGCTTCAGCTTAACCGATTGGAGAGGTATTATGTTTCTTACAAGACTCACATCATTTTTTATGGTAATCCTTTACGCCCTGACCTCAGCGTTTTCTTTTATTCCGAGGTCGATATGGTACGGCGACAAAACATATTCCGTTACCGACAGAGAAAGAATTCTTCTTGACGCCGCGTTTATCAGCGACACTCATTCAAGCTCGGAATATTTCAATGAGAGAAGCAGACTTCTGCGAAAAGCTCTTTGCGGAATTTCTCAGACAGATTATCTTCCCGACACGCTTGTTATCGCGGGTGATATTTCAAACGCGTCAGACCCGAAAGAATACTCCATGCTCCGGTGGTCAATGGAAACCTTTAATAAGGTGAAATCCGTTCTGCCCGCCGCAGGCAATCACGATGTAAGAGCCGCCGGCACATTCGAAGAAGCCGCCGGATACTTTTGTGATTTCGCGAAGCTCTGCGGAATTGAAACAGACAAAACATATTATTCAACATATATTAACGACTACAAATTTATAATCCTCGGTTCCGAGGATATGCTGAGCCTTGAGGCTCATATTTCAGACACGCAGCTTCAGTGGTTTGACAGTCAGATGGCTGAGGCCGTAACCACAAACAAGCCTGTTTTTGTTGTATGTCATCAACCGCTTTATAACTCAAACAACACAACATTTAACCCGAATTCGGAAAAGAACTGGGGTATCGGTGCTCAGAACGAACAGATAACGGGTATTTTCAGAAAATACGTTCCCTCTTATGATTATCCCGTGTTCTTTATTACAGGCCATCTTCACCGAAGCTATAATGAGTATTCCTTTGACACGGATTACTGCGAGAATCTTTACTGCGTGAACATCCCGAGCGTTACCAAAACAGAAAGCGGCGGACTCGGTCTGACAGTAGAGGTTTACAGCGATGAGGTTCTTTTAAGAGCAAGAAACTACATTACAATGGAATGGCTCGAAAGCTATCAGTATAAAATTCAATTTAATGCGGCAGAGGATAATCAGGGTACATAAACAAACTGAATCAAAACCATAACCTGACAGCGCAGTGCATATTAACCCGCATTGCGCTGCTTTTGTATTTTCACTTATTATAAATCAGCTTTTTCACTTTTTTTCAACAAATATTTGCAATTTTCCGCATATTATGTTACTATTTCAGCAGGAGGTGTATGCTTTGAATAACGAATTATTGTTTAAGAATCTCAAAAGTCTTCGTAAAAGTCATAAACTTACACAGGAAGATGTTGCTGAACTGATAGGTAAAGACCGTTCTCTTATCGCAAAGTATGAAAGCGGAAAAGCTGTTCCGCCGCTTAACATTCTCAAAAGCTTCGCAAAGATGTATAATGTATCTGTTGACGTTCTCTGCGGAGAATACGGTGAAATCGGTAAAACAATTGTATTGACCGCCGATAATAAAAACAGTGAAAAAAAGCTGCTTGCTTTTTCAGACCTGACTGATACCGAGAAAGAACTGATTCTCAAGCTCCGTCTTTCAGGAGAAAACAAAATCAGCGAAATATTTGAAAATCTTGACAGCTGAAGCAATACAGCGTAATTAAGGCATACAGATTTAAGCGGACTTCGGTTTGCTTTTTTGTATGCCGTATTTTTTTATCTTTTTGCGGCATACTGTTATCGGTGATAATAATGAAAATAAGTTTTTATGACACAAAGCCGTATGACAGAATATTTTTTGACAAAGAGAACGAAAAATACGGCTATGAAATAAGATATTTTGAAACAAAGCTTTCAAAAAAAACAGCGGTTCTTTCAAAAGACTGCGATGCCGCGGTAGCCTTTGTTAACGATGATATTGACAAAGACGTGATTTCCGTGCTTCATGAGCTTGGCGTCGGACTTATAGCGATGAGATGCGCCGGATACAACAATGTTGACCTCAGCGCGGCGCACGGAAAAATAAAAATCGCTCGTGTGCCTGTTTATTCGCCCTACGCCGTAGCGGAACACGCCATGGCGATGCTGCTTACGCTAAACCGCAGAATCCATAAGGCCTTTCTCAGAACAAGAGACTATAATTTCAGCCTTAACGGTCTGACGGGATTTGACCTTCACGGCAAAAATGTGGGAATTATAGGCACGGGCAACATCGGTTCCGCGTTTATTGACATCTGCACGGGATTCGGAATGAACGTTTACGCGTATGATGTAATTCAGAATAACAGTAAAGCCGAATACGTTTCTCTTGATGAGATTTTTTCAAAGTGCGATGTAATTTCGCTGCACTGCCCTTTGACAAAAGACACGTACCATATCATTAACGAAAACAGTATAAACAAAATGAAAGACGGTGTTTTTATCGTAAACACCTCGCGCGGCTCGCTTATTGACTCGCAGGCTCTGCTTAACGGCATAACAAATGAGAAAATCGGCGGTGCCTGCCTTGATGTATATGAAGAGGAAACTGAAATTTTCCATGAGGATTTTTCCGATGCAACCAACAAGGATAAGCTGCTGGTTCAGCTGATTTCCATGCCGAACGTGATAGTCACCTCACATCAGGGATTTCTTACCGGGGAGGCGTTGAGCAGAATCGCGGAGGTAACACTTAAAAATATCAGCGATTTTTCAAACGGTCTGCCGCTCGAAAATGAAGTTTTTACCAAAAGCAAAAAACTGTTTTCAGGTGAATTGTTGCGCTGATAAACGAACAAAAACAGAACATTTTTAAAAAAACGGTACTAAAGTCCTCGTAAACGGACTCCAAACATGATTTTTATCGAACATTTGTGTTGACAAATAAAAAACATCTGCTATAATATGACTTACAAAGAACAAATGTTCAACGGATTTCAAAAAAGAAAAGGAGACATAATTATGGCAGGTGCAATGTTAACAGCGACAATTTTTGACATCATAGCGGTTATGATTATTATTTTAGGATTCATCAATGAGGATAAGCTCATTGAGCTTGAGGACAGAATTATTTTTGCCGCCGCCGGGGCTTATAAAAAATATATGCGCCGCCGTTATATAAAGAAAAAAGCGGCTAAAAAAGCTCATCTTCATACAGTATCCGAACGCGGTCACAAAACAGTCAGCTATCAGAAAACAGCCTGACGGCTTCAATTTAAAACAGAACAAAAAGCAATCCCGAAGAGGAGCAGTCTGCCCGCGGGATTGCTTGTTTTATATATGCGTTATCGCTTTATTTATTTCAGATATTCGCTTGTGTCAATAAAATGATGCTCAATCTTCGCGCTTCCAGTACTGTCGATTGTAATTGTTGTGCCGCCGCTCATTTCAGGCTCCCAATAACAGCCGGCGCCGCATTTTAAACCGTATGAAAGACGGATACCCTCATAAAGAATTGACGAACAGTTAACGTGGTCATGTCCTACGACCATATTTTTTGTGCTGCCAAGCTCCCTGCACAAGTCAAAAAATCCGTTATCTTTCTCAGCCGAGCAAATCCATTCATGGTTTACGCCGAAATCAGTGTCGGCGTATTCCGGCTTGAAGCAGCCGTTTTCGGTATCATAGTGAGAATACCACGCAAGCCTGTACTGATAAACAGGGATATGCATAAATACCGTGCTTTCAACAATTCCGCCGTTAATTGCGGAAATTCCGTTTACAGCCCACTTATACCATTTGAGCTGAGGCTCCCAGAGATGGTCATAGCCGCCCTCAGAACCCTCGAGCCGGTTTATTGAACCCTCCGCCGCTCCTGAATGAGTATCCATCATAAACATTGTGTGAATTATTTTGCCGTTCTGGGTAATATTCACAATATAGTTGCCGTAGCCCATGTCTTTGGGTCCGAGCTTGAAAAGGCAGTTGTCAGACGTTACCAGTGAGCGGGCACACCATAACTCGTTGGGAGTTCCCTGACCGTCATGATTGCCCATTACAAGCGACCACGGAACACCGTAGCTGTCAAGCCATTTCGCAAGGGTGATGTAAGTATAGCATCCGCTGCCGTTATCGCCGGTTAAGGTGATATAATCGGGCTTCGTCTCTTTTACAAGCTCGTCAATAACAGCCTTTGCCATCTCGCCGTTTTTACCGCGCATTTCGTCTTCTCCAAGCTGAATATCGGTGAGATTGAGAATGACAAAATCCCTGTTCGGATTCTTCTCCACCTCAAACGCGTATTCCCTTGTGAACGCTTTGCTTTCATTCCACTTTTCAAATCTGAAATTCTTCACGGGAATAAGCCAGCCCGTAAAAGCGGGAATAATAATCTGCGGAATTATAAGAATATAAGATAAAATTATTCTGAATGTTTCTGCCATAGTAATTTCTCCTTTAAAGCAGCACCTCGCAATCAGGTGTCTGTGCCTTTTTTAATTATCAGTACTCATCATATCGAAGCTCCTGCCTCGTTTTATAGAAGCAGGCGTTTCTTTCAAGCAGCTTAGGAGCTTTCATAAGCTTTGCCATGCCCCTGATAACGCATTTTTCCGGCTCTCCGGCAACTCTTGTGGGTATACCGAGCCTGTATTCTATAAATCTGTCTATTCCCGTAAGATTCGCGCTGCCGCCTGTTATAACAATTCCGTTCATCGCGACATCGGCGGCAAGCTCCGGCGGTGTCTTTTCAAGCATAAGACGGATTTCTTCGGTAATACTTTCCAGCTGCTCGCGTATGCTCATAAACACATCCGCGGAAGTCATTTCAACTTCTTTCGGAAGCCCTGAAACAAGGTCTTTGCCTGCCGCGCGGACAGCCAGCTCCGCTTCAAGAAAGCTCGTGCAGCCCACTTCTTTTTTTATGTTTTCGGCTGAAATTTTGCCTATGATTATTTCTTTTTCTTTTCTGAGGAAGTTGATTATCGCGTCATCAAATGTATTGCCGGCTATTTTAACGGAATGTGAAACGCAAACCATGCCCTTTGAGACAACCGCGATATCAGTTGTTCCTCCGCCGATATCCGCAACAAGAGTACCTTTGTTGCTGTTGACATCTATACCGGCTCCCACAGCGGCGGCAAGGGTCTCTTCAACAACGCACGCCTTAGCGGCACCGGACACGGTGGCGAGGTCAATTACAGTCCGCCTGTCAACAGTGTTGGAATCGCCCGGCACGCATATGAGAATATTCGGTTTCAGCACTTTATTGCCGCAGATTTTACGCACATAATAGCTTAAAACGCTCTGCATTGACTGAAAATCAAAAACGCTGCCGTCCTTCACCGGTCTTATAACATCAACCATATCGGGATTTCTTCCGGTCATTTCATAGGCTTTTTTGCCGATGGCACTGATTTTTTCCGTCTCGGCGTCATATGAAATTACAGACGGTTCGTTGAGAACCAGCCCTTTGCCCTGAACCCACAAAGCCATATTGCAGGTGCCGGGGTCAAAGCATATACCCGTGCCAATCACAAAATCACCTCTCGTTTTCAACGCAATACCGCATAATTAAGGTATGCGGATTGCGGAGTAAAATTTTTCGTCAGACTGTCCAGAAATTCTGAAAACTTGCGTTTTAATTATGCTTTACCGCCTTAACCACTGCCGCGCACAGACAGCACACATTTTCGGCTCCGTTGAGATACAGCATTTTGCCGCATTCGCTGAAGGTTGAGCCGGATGTTTTAATATCGTCTATCAGAAGAACGGAACAATCCCCGATATCTTCGTCCACCTCAAAAACGCCCATGACGTTGCCGCTGCGCCTTGTGGCAGACTGTCGGAACTGCTTGTCCGTTTTATATATCTTTTTTATCAAATCACGCTTCACGGGAATCCCCGTTATATCCGATATGCGGTTCGCTATTATTTCGCTCTGATTATATCCCCTTAATTTCAAATCGGTCTCATGCATCGGAACATAAGCGATAAAATCAAATCTCTCGCCTTTAAATTGTTCAGCCATGGCATCATACATATATTCCGCGAGATTTTCGGCGTATTTTTCATGCGAGAGAAATTTTATTTTATGTATGCAGGTTTTCACTTCGTTTTCATAATAAAACGGCGCGGCTATTCTGTCGTAATAAAGAACACTGCCCCTGCAGGAACACTTTTTCTTTTCACAGCCGCAGTTAACACAGATTTTTCCTCTGATATACGGCAATGCTTTTGCACAGCGTTCGCAGGTGTTCTTTTTATTCTCAAAAATCAGACTGCCGCAGAAAATGCACTTTTTCGGAAAAACCAATGCCGTAACCGCGCTAAAAAGGCTTTTCATTTTCGTTTTCATCTGTAAGGAAATGCTTCAGCGCGGAATATCTGAGCATTCTTGTGTTATTGTTTACCATGTCGGCAACCTGCTTCTCACTGCCAACCATAACCATCAGCTTTTTCGCCCTTGTTACGGCGGTGTACAATAAATTCCGGTAGCAAAGCCGGGGAACAACGCCCATAACGGGAATAACAACAGCGTCAAATTCATTACCCTGGCTTTTATGAACAGTCATGGCATACGCATGTTCAAGCTCCTGAAGATTCTCAAAGCTGTAAACCGCTTCCTTATCGTCAAACCATATGGCAAGGCTCGCGTCAAGCCTGTCAATCTTTTTGATAATTCCGATGTCCCCGTTAAAAACGCCCGTGCCTTCCTCATCGTCTTTTGTCCAGATAATATTGTAGTTATTCTTAATCTGCATGACCTTGTCGCCTTCACGGAAAACACGTGAACCCGCGGTCACCTCTTTTTTGCCGTCAGATTGAGGATTAATAATTTCCTGAAGGATTTTATTAAGATTCACCGAACCCGCTTCGCCTTTTCTTGAAGGGCAAAGCACCTGAATATCATTGACAGGTGAATATCCGTACGCCTTGGGGAGCCTCTCTGTGCAAAGCTCCGCGACAGTTCTTGCTGTTTCGGAAACGGTATTTCTCTTCATGAAAAAGAAATCGTTCTTTTTATCGTTAAGCTCGGGCATTTCACCCGAAACAATTCTGTGCGCGTTTGCTACAATTCTGCTTTCCATCGCCTGACGGAAAACCTCTTTCAGCTCCACAACGGGCATTACGCCGGAATCTATTAAATCGTGAAGCACATTTCCCGCACCGACTGCGGGAAGCTGATCTGAATCGCCTACCATAATCAGACGGCAGCCTAACGGCAGCGCGTCAAGCAGACTCGCGAAAAGAACCGAATCGACCATTGAAAGCTCATCGACAATTACCGCGCCCGCTGATATCGGATTTTTAGCGTTTCTTGAAAAAAACGGTCTGTCGTGCTTGTCCCACTCCACCTCAAGCAGACGGTGAATTGTTTTCGCCTCTTTGCCTGTAATTTCACTCATTCTCTTGGCGGCTCTTCCTGTCGGAGCGGTAAGAGCGACATCAATATCGTCAGCCTCAAAAAGCTTTAAAATACCGTTGAGCGTGGTGGTCTTGCCCGTTCCCGGTCCGCCCGTGAGAATAAGCATACCCGCATTCATGGCGGTAAGAATCGCTTCTTTCTGCTTTATTTCATATTTTATATTATATTTTTCTTCAATTTTCTCTATGTCTTCATTTGTTGTAAACTTACCTGCCGGGGGGAATTTCCTCATTACAAGGATTCTCTGCGCCGCGCATTTCTCGGCTTCATAAATATTCGGAATAAACAAAAACTCTTTGCCGTTTATTATTTCGCTTTTAAGCTGTTCTTTTTCAATAAGTCTGTCAATGGCAACTTCAATATTATCATCATCAGCACCGAGAAGCTCTTTACCCGGAGCGAACAGTTTTTTCCTCGGTATGCAGGTATGCCCGTTATACAGATTATGTTTAATAATGTGAATTATACCGGCATCTGTTCTGAAATCATCAGCCGGCGGCTCCGGGAGAGCGGCGGCAATCGCGTCAGCCCTTTCAAAACCGACTCCTATCATGTCAGAACACAGAATATACGGATTAGCGGTGATAAAATCGACCGCGTTCGCTCCGTAAAGCCTGTACGCTTCAAGGCACTCGCTCGGAGTCATACCGAAGCGTTCAAGGCTTATCATAATCTGCCTTACGGCAAACTGCTCGTTGAAAATTTTTGAAATATCCTTCGCCTTGCGCAGAGAAATGCCCTTAATCTCGGCAAGACGTTCAGGCTCGTTTTCGAGAACGTCAAAGGCTTTCTCACCGAACCGGTCAATTATTTTTTTCGCTGTGGCGGGGCCTATGCCCTTTACGGCACCCGTGCTGAGATACCTTAACAAATCAGCTGAGGTTGACGGCATGCTTCTTTCACAAAGCTGTGCCTTGAACTGCCTGCCGAATGTGGAATGAAATCCCCATGTCCCTCTGACCTTAACAGACTCACCCTCGGTCAGCTCAGGCAAAACTCCGACGACGGTGAAATACTCATCATCGTCGGATAAAACTATTACCGAAAATCCGTTTTCCTCATTGCGGAATGTGATTTCCTCAACTGTTCCGCAAATTTCCTCAAGCTGAGAATCCATTATATTTCCTTTCCTTTAAGGCGATACGAAATCAGATTTATCCGCCTTAAGCACATCAGCAAGAGCGTCTGCCCCGCACATTTCCATGCTGCCGCATTCGCTCATTATCCGCCTGCACAACTGAAGCTGATTTTCGTTCAGCCCGTTATCAACTAAAATTATACTGCCCTCACGGCAGTCCCCCCACAAAGCCAGTCTGATATGCGCCGCGTAAAGAAGCGAGCCGATATCGCACCGGTCATCTTCGGGAGAAAGCAGAACGACAAGTCTGCCGCATGAGTCGGTTTTAAATATCTTCACCGCGATTATGTAAGCGATGCATACAATACCGAAAAAAACAAGCGCGGCGGCTGTTCCGTACCATACACCTTCAAGCATTGCAATCACCTCGATACATTATACGCGAAAAAGTGATTTTTGTTATTATAATAAGGGTCGGCCTGTAAGCCGGGTTCTGTCATTTAAGGCAATCATCTGTCTTGACCGTACGTTGCCGCACGGTTCACGCCACCTTTCGAAACGTGCCGAGCAGGCGATAGTTTCTGTCGGTGTTGCTTCGGATAGGGTTTACAGCGTCCGCGGCGTTCCCGCCCGACGGGTGAGCTCTTACCTCGCCTTTCCACCCTTACCGCAAAATGCGGCGGTATATCTCTGTTGCACTTTCCCTAAGGTTACCCTCGGCGGCCGTTAGCCGTTATCCCGCTCTGTGAAGCCCGGACTTTCCTCACATTAAAATGCGCGACTGCCCAACCGACCCTCATTGTTATATATTAAATCATTTATCACGATGTGTCAATGATTTTATTTCACGCTCCGTCTGCTGCGATAAACGATATCAAACCGAAAAGGCGTAAAATTAAAAGCGGGCGGTCAATGACCGCCTCGGCAAGCAGGGATTTATAAAGATAAAGCCAGATAGCTTATAACCATTGTTAAACAAAATATACTCGGCAGAAACCACAGCAGTCTTACAGCTTTTTCCCGAAAAGCAACAAAGAAATAACCCGATATATTCACAACCGTCAACGGAATCAGACCTATTGTTAACGCCATACCCGCGGCGTCCCATGCTTCAACAGGCAGCATAGCGTCCGGATTATTTACAGCTGTATCATGCGCGATAAACGGAACCGCGAAATAAATCAGACAAATAACGCCTATAATATTGATTCCGATAATTGCAGCAAACAGCGTTTTGTTAGTTTTCATCAGGTTTCTTCCTCCGCAAATTCCGACCTGTAATAATTAACAGAATCAGCTGTTAAAAAATAAACTGCACTAAAATCATATAACATATTGTTCCGCCCGCGATTGAAAGAAGCATCCGCTTTTTCCACAGATGAAGTCCGGCGGTAACGGCTATTGATATTATCTCGGGCAGACCGTGATTCCCGCTGACAAACGAAACATTTTTCAGAGAGAAAACAACGAGCATTGCGAACACCGCCGACGGAAGAACCCTGCCCAGGTACTGAATGTATTTCGGAGTGGGCTTTCCCTCACGAAAAACTATAAACGGCAGGAATCTTGTAATCACGGTTCCCGCGACAACCGCCGCGATTGTGATAATCCGCTGAATTACAGTCATACCGTGGCCCCCTTTTCAAGAGGTTTCCGAAACACGGTCAGCAATAATACGATGCCGAGCATTGACGGAATAACAAATCCGTCCGCTTTGAATATTACAAGGCAGACAGCCGAAACCGCTGTTCCTATAAGCGCGCTGACGTGGTTTTTTTCTTTAAGCCACCGGTCAAGAAAAATCACAACAAACATCGCCGTCATTGCAAATTCTATTCCGCCTGTGTCAAATTTTATATATGAGCCCAAGATTCCGCCGAGCGTTGAGCCGGATACCCAGTAAATCTGATTCAGAAGCGTTACAAAGAACATAAACGAACCGCGGTCAACACCCTCGGGAATCTGCGCTGTGCAGTTTATTGAAAAGCTCTCGTCACAAAGCCCGAAAATAAGATAAATCTTTTTAAGCCCCATGCCTTTATATTTATCAAGCATTGAAATTCCGTAAAACAGGTGGCGGGCGTTAATCATGAGCGCGAGCAGAAACGCCTGAAGCGGCTGAAACGCGGCAAGCAGAAGCGAAACCGTTACAAATTCCATTGAACCCGCGAATATCGACATACTCATAAGCATGGGGTAAACAAAGCTGAACCCCGAAACATTCATGAGAATCCCGTACGTCATTCCCAGAAACCAGAAGCCGGCAAAAATCGGTATGGTTTTTGGAAATGCCGCTTTAAACGCGGATTTAAGTTTTCCTTTGCGTTCTGACATGATTATCTCTTTGTGTATGTGCAGAAACGGAAAGTGTACCCGTTTTCCTCAACAGGCTCACCCTTTTCGGTGAGCTTCCATTCACTGAGCTGTGAAAGGTCGGGGAATTTTTTGTCCGCTCCTTCGGCAACGGCGTCAACGTGAGTGACAAGAGCCGTGTCGCAATACGGCAGAAAGAGCTTATAAACCGATTCGCCGCCGATTATAAATACATCGTCTGTATTGTATTTTTTAACTTCCTCAAGAACGGCTTCAGGACTGTTGCAGACCGTTACATTCTCACGCTCAAAATTTTCGTCGGCAGTGAGAACAATATTCGTTCTTTTCGGAAGAGCCTTACCGCCGGGAAAGCTGTCAAGAGTTTTTCTGCCCATAACAACAACTCCGCCCGAGGTGGTCGTTCTGAAAAATTTCATATCCGAGGGAATACTGAAAATAAGACCGTTGTCTCTGCCGATATTCCATTCATTGTCAACCGCAGCAATAGCTTTCATAATATCAGTCCTTTATATAGCGACAGGAATTTTTTCCTCAAATTTATGAGCTTTGTAATCAACAAGCTCGAAGCTGTCAACCGTAAAATCGTAGAAATTCTTTACTTCGGGGTCGATAATAAATTTCGGAGCGGGAAGCGGCTCTTTTTTAATAATCTCTTTAATCATCGGCACATGTCGGTCGTAAATGTGAGCGTCAGCGATGATATGAACAAATTCGCCCGCTTCAAGTCCGCTGACCTGCGCGAACATATGAGTGAGAACGGCGTACTGGCACACATTCCAGTTGTTGGCGGTGAGCATATCCTGCGAACGCTGATTGAGTATGGCGTTGAGCTTATTGCCCGATACATTGAACGTCATGCTGTAAGCGCACGGGGCAAGTCCCATCTCGTGCAGGTCGTGATGATTGTAGATATTCGACAGGATTCTGCGGCTGGCGGGATTGTTTTTCAAATCATAAAGGATTCTGTCAACCTGGTCAAATTCGCCCTCGGGATAAATATGCTTAACACCCAGCTGATAGCCGTAAGCCTTGCCGATTGTGCCGTTTTCGTCAGCCCATGAATCCCATATTTTGCTGTTAAGGTCTTTTATATTGTTGGATTTTTTCTGCCATATCCATAAAAGCTCGTCAATACAGCTTTTGAAGTATGTTTTTCTCAATGTGATAACGGGAAATTCCTTTGAAAGGTCGTATCTGTTGACAATACAGAATTTCTTTATCGTATGAGCCGGCGTTCCGTCTTCCCATACAGGACGAACATTTTCGTTTATATCCGAATATCCGTTTGCAAGAATATCATTTACGTTTTCAACAAAAATTTTATCAGCATAGCTCATAGCGATTCCCCCTAAATTATGCTTGCATAATTATATCATAACAAGAAAACATATTCAAGATTTGGAATGTAAAAATTCGCTCTTGACTATTATGTTATAATATAAAAGAACAGTTTACGGTGGTGATTTTATGGAAATCGGAATATCGTCTTCATGCTTTTATCCGCTGCTTGCGGAGGAAGCCTTTGAAAAAGCCTGCTCTCTCGGCGCGAAAACCGCCGAAATCTTTTTCAACAGTGCCTGTGAGCTTAAATATCCTCTGCTGAAAAAATTCATCGGCATAAAAGAGGAATACGGTGTGACGGTAAACACAATCCATCCGTTTACATCTTTCGCTGAGCCGTTTGTGCTTTTCGACGGATACAAAAGGCGAATCAGAGAAGGTATAGAGTTTTATAAAATCTATTTTGAGGCGGCTCAGGCTCTCGGCGCGAAGGCTGTGGTTATTCACGGAGGAAAGCCCGCGCTCACTAAAGAAAAAGAGCTTGAGTTCATTGAAGAATACAATCTTCTGTGCGACACGGCCGATGAATACGGTGTTTCGCCCGCTGTTGAAAATGTTGTCTACCGCATGGGTCAAAGCCCCGATTTTCTCTCTTCGCTTAAAGAAAACTCATACGGCAGATTCAGAACCGTTCTTGATATCAAGCAGTGCAGACGTTCGGGAGTCAGCGAATTTGAATTAATTGACCGATTAGCCGAAAGTATCGTTCAGGTTCACCTCAGCGATTATAACAATGAGCTTGACTGTATCCCTCCGGGAGAGGGCGATTATGATTTCAAAAGGCTGTTTGACTCTTTGAAACATGCCGGATATAACCGCAGTGCTGTTATAGAACTGTACAATTGGGGCTATAATGACGAAAATCAGATAAAAAATTCAAGAATTTATTTGGAAAATTTATAAAAAATATTGCAATATTGCACAAAGTATGATACTATAAATAGGTATGTTTATACAAAATATAAGGATGTGGTTCGATGAAATGTCCGTTCTGTGGATTTGAAGAAAGCAAGGTTATCGACTCAAGACCTACTGACGAGGGCGAAAGAATCCGCCGCCGCAGAGAATGTTCTCAATGCACAAAACGCTTCACCACTTATGAGGTTATCGAAAATGTTCCCATAATAGTTGTGAAAAAAGATAAATCCCGTGAGGAATTTGACAGAGATAAGCTCTTCAGAGGAATTTTACGTTCATGCGAAAAAAGACCTGTATCGATTGAAACAATCGACAGCCTTGTTGACGATATCGAGTCTTCGCTTCAGAATTCACTCGACAGAGAAGTTACATCGGTTCACATCGGCGAAATGGTTATGGATAAGCTCAAAGGCATTGATGAGGTCGCTTATGTGCGCTTTGCCTCGGTTTACCGCCAGTTTAAAGATATCAACACCTTCATGGATGAGCTTTCGAAGCTTCTGCGTGAAAAATAATATTAAAGGATTGTGTTACAATGCTCGCAACAGTTAAAATTATTCTTATAATTCTCGCCGCTGTCGCAGCTGTTCTTGAAGGTGCCGCGATTTACGCGTGCGGCTATGCGATAAACAGGCCGAAAAAACCGGCTCCGCCTTCAACCGACCCTGTTTACATAAAAAGAGCCGAAACAAGAAAAATCAACAATCAGCGTCTTTATGACCTGAATCCTCAGGATTTGTCGCTCAAAAGCGTTGACGGTCTTGAAATGAAAGCGTGGTACCTTCCCGCGGAAAAGGAAACCAGAAATTTTGTTATCTGCGTTCACGGTCACAAGTGCAACGGACTCGATGAATTCAGCCACATGATGCCGCTTTATCATTATGATTTAGGCTTTAACTATCTTATTCCCGACCTTACGGCTCACGGCAGAAGCGAAGGCAAATATATAGGCTTCGGTTCGTTTGACTCAAAAAATATTCTTCTCTGGGTTCAGTATCTTATCGACCGCTTCGGCGAGGATATTCAGATTGTTCTTCACGGAATCTCAATGGGCGCAGCTACGGTTATGCTCTGTAATGAATCCGACCCGCCCGAACAGGTTAAATGCGTAATTGAGGACTGCGGATACACCTCCGCTTTTGACGAAATGAGCAACACTCTCAAAGACATGATAGGCTTTAAATTCAACCTGCTTGTTAAGATGGCAAGCTCGGTCTGCAAAATCAAGGCAGGCTACCGTTTTGAAGATGCCGACCCTCTGGGAAATATGTATAAAGCGAAAAAGCCCATGCTGTTTATTCACGGTGAAGCGGATGATTACGTTCCGTTTGAATTCGGCAGAAGGCTTTATGAGGCCTGCAATGCTGAAAAGGACTTTATGTGGGTACCCGGTGCCGTTCACGCGTTCAGCTATTACAAAGCGAAAGAAAAGTATGACGAAAAAGTCAAAGGCTTCATAGTGAAGTATCTTGAAAAAGAAACTGTAGCCGCGCAATAACTCAGTATTCTATTGATAAAGCATCAGTTCTCGGCAGAATCCGACAAAAAATTCAGGTCGGATTTTGCCGATGTTTATGCTCTGCTTTTGGAGGATATAGTATGTCAGAATATAAAAATTTAAGTAAAGACGAGCTTCTGAAATTAAAAGAGAAGCTTGATAAGGACTACGAAAAAATCAAAGAAAAAGGTCTGAAGCTCGATATGTCCCGCGGAAAGCCGAACAGAACTCAGCTCAGCGTAAGCAACGGACTCAACGATATTCTTGTTTCAGACAGCGACTATATATGTGAAAACGGCTTCGACGCACGCAATTACGGCGTTCTTGACGGCATACCGGAATGTAAAAGACTTTTCGCTGAAATGCTCGAGGTTGACCCCGCGAATGTTATTGTTTTCGGCGTTTCAAGTCTCACGATTATGTATGACTACATCGCCCAGTGCATGATTTTCGGTGCCGGCGGCAAGCCGTGGAGTCAGCAGGAGGATGTTACATTCCTCTGCCCCGCTCCCGGATACGACAGGCATTTCGGCATTCTTCAGCATTTCGGAATAAAAATGATTAATATTCCCATGCTGAATGACGGCCCCGATATGGATAAAATTGAAGAACTTGTTAAAAATAGTAACGTAAAAGGCATCTTCTGCGTTCCCAAATACACCAATCCCGAAGGCATTACGTTCTCTGACGAGGTTGTCCGCCGTTTCGCCGCGTTAAAGCCGGCGGCAGAGGATTTCCGTGTAATCTGGGATAACGCTTATATCGTTCACGATTTCAACGATACCCCCGACACTCTGCTTAATATATTTGACGCCGCAAAAGAATACGGCAGTGAGGATATGTTCATTGAGGTCACATCAACATCAAAAATCACGTTCCCCGGCGCGGGCGTTTCCGCTCTTGCCGCCAGTGAAAGCAATCTTGACGCTGTCAGGAAGCGCATGACAATTCAGATTATAGGTCATGATAAAATCAATCAGCTCCGTCACGCTCGATATCTTAAAAATCTTGACAATATCAAGGCGCACATGAAAAAGCACGCTGAGTTTATCAGACCGAGATTTGAAACAGTTCTCAACGCTTTTTCTTCCGAGCTTGACGGTCTCGGTATTGCCCACTGGACTTCTCCCAACGGCGGCTATTTTATAAGCCTGTATGTTATGGATGGTACGGCTAAGGAAATCGGCAGACTGTGTAAAGAGGCAGGTCTTACGCTCACTCCCGTCGGCGCGACCTATCCGTACGGCATCGACCCGAACGACAGCAATATCAGAATCGCGCCTACGTTCCCTGATATTTCCGAGCTGGAGACGGCAGTTGAAATTCTTTGCCTTTGCATAAAATCAGCCGCGGTTTCAAAACTTCTTGAACGCGCTGAATAAACAGGAGAAAATATGTTCTACTCTGCAAAAGAATTTGATAATTTCACCGGGATACTAAACAGCTGTGCGGCTGATTTCGGCGACTCCCCCGCGTTTCTGCAAAAAAGGAATGGGGATGTTAACGAAATCAGTTATAACGATTTTTCCGGCATGATTAAATCCGTCGGCGAAAATTTAAGGAAGCTCGGCTTTGAAAACAGCAATATCGCCGTGTGCGGCACCAACTGTGTTGAGTGGTGCGCGGGGTATCTCGCCTCGGCAATATACTGCAAAAATGTTGTTCCGATTGATAAGGAACTGCCCGAAAACGACATAAACGATATACTCGAGCGTTCCCGCTCGGCGGCAATTATCACAGATAAAAAAGTTTTTGATAAAATAAAAGACACTTTAAGTGAAAATATTTTTGTAATCGGTATCAATTTCAGTGCCGAAAGCGTCACATCGTTTTCCGGTTTATTCGCTGATGAAATCTCCTCACCGCTTCCGGAGAAAGATAAGGATTTGCCGAGTGTAATGCTTTTCACCTCCGGAACAACGGGCAGGTCAAAAGCGGTTGCGCTGACTCAGGGAAACATTTGCAGTGATATCAGCGCGATAACAAAAACGGTTAAACTGGTCAAAGGCGACAGGCTGTTTTCCATGCTGCCGCTTCATCACACGTATGAATGTAATATGTCTTTTCTCTGCTGTTTTTCTCAGGGAGTTACAATCTGCTACGGCGAAAAGTTTACAGCTGTTTATAAAGATATAAAAGAATTTCAGCCGCAGATGCTTATTGTCGTTCCCCTTATGCTTGAATCGTTTTATAAAAAAATCAAGCCTTTTCTTGAAACAGAAAAAGAAAAAGCCCTTGAGCTTCTGGGCGGAAAGCTTCGCATGATAGTCTGCGGCGCCGCTATGGTTGACGGCGAAACCCTTGCCGGATTCGCGTCTTTAGGGCTTATCCCGATTCAGGGCTACGGTATGACGGAATGTTCCCCCCTTATCATCTGCAATGATGACCGCGACCCCAACCCGGCGTCAGTCGGCAGACCGATACCGTCAGCCGAAATTAAAATCATTAATAAAGATGAAAACGGCATTGGTGAAATCTGCGTTAAGGGTCCCATGGTCACACCCGGATATTATGATGACAGCGGTAATATAACCGACCCGAGAGACAGTGACGGCTGGTTTCATACGGGTGACCTCGGATGTAAAGACGATTACGGATTTTATTATATTACAGGCAGATTAAAAAACGTAATAATTACCCCAAACGGCAAAAATATTTATCCGGAAGAAATAGAATCAAAGCTCAACGCCCGCCGCGAAATAAAAGAATCTCTCGTTTATGAGGGAACCGATGAAAACGGTGATCCGATTGTGTGCGCGAAAATCGTTTCCGAAGAAAGTGAAGACATAATAAAAGAGATAGTCAGAGAGGTCAATGACAGTAACGTTTCTTACAAAGCCGTAAAGAAATTCACCGTCTGCAATGAACTTCCGAAAAACTCGTCGCACAAAATCATTCGTAATAAATAAACACTCCCCCTAATATACTTTTAGTATAAAAGGGGGATTTTTTTATGGCGAAAAAGAAAAAAAATAAGAGAAAAAAACAGAAAAACATCGGTATCAGCTTTGTAATAAAAAAAATCTGCATAGCTTCCGCCGTAGGAGCCGCCGCGTTTTTTATTCTCTGCGCGCTGGCGGCGTTCATACTTTATAAAAAAGACGCCGACCCGTCATGCTTTTCTGCCGTCATGCTTATTACAGGCGGAATAAGCGGCCTTATATGCGGCATCACAGCAATACTGCCGATAAAGCGGAACGGTCTTCTGATAGGCATGGCAAGCGTTATTCCCGCGTTTTTTATTGTATTCACGGTAATCACAATTATCAACCGTACAGGTATCAGCAATATCGGCTGGGCGACACTCGGAATAATGACAATTTCAGGCGGCATCGGCGGTATTCTGGGGAATAAAGGCACTACCGCGTAACAAAGGCACGCTGACTGCAAGCAGGATTTTTCGCCGGCTGAAAAATAAGTGTTGCTTTAATTGTACAAAACTGGTAAAATAATCGTATAAAATAATCAGAGGTAAACATATGAGAGATTCAGAACTTATTAAAAAAGCTAACTCGGCGGTGCCGTCAAAATCACAGCTTGATTTTTGCGATCTTGAATTTATCGCGCTTATTCCGTTCGGAATGAATACATACACGAACAGTGAAGCCGGAACGGGCAGAGAACCTGAAAAATATTTCAATCCCCCGGAGCTTGATGTCGGCCAATGGGTCAGAACAGTTAAAAACGCAGGCATGAAAGCATTAGTGCTTACCTGTAAATTTACAGACGGATTCTGTCTGTGGCCCAGCGCTTATACAGAATACAGCGTTAAAAACTCACCGTGGCTTGACGGTCAGGGTGATGTTGTGAGGCTCGTTGCCGACGAATGCAGAAAAGAGCAGCTGAAATTCGGAATATATATTTCGCCGTATGATATGCACGAAAAAACCTTCGGAACTGATGAATATAACAAATTCTTTGTCAGTCAGCTCAAGGAGCTTTTGGTTAATTACGGAGATATCTGCTGCGTCTGGCTGCCCAGAGACACAAAATCAAATTTCCGCTACAACTGGGCGGAATATTATCAGACTATCCGCGATTTACAGCCCGAAGCGGTTATTATAGAATGCGGGCCTGATATCCGATGGGTCGGCAACAACGGCGGCTTCGCGAGAAAGGAAGAATGGAGCGTCGTTCCGTATAACCTTCTTAACAACGCACCGGTAAACAGACTTGTTGAACCCGATTTAGGCAGCCGTAATGTCATTAAAAAAGCAAAAGAGCTGGTATGGTTTCCGCCGATCACATATACCTCAATCAGAAAAGGTATGTTTTATCATCAGGAGGAAGGTGCCGACCTGAAAATGCTCTCAAGCATACTTGATATTTATTTCCGCTCCGTGGGTAATAACGGAATGCTTGCTCTGAGCGTTCCGCCCTCACACCTCGGAATTATAGACAGCGCAGATGTTGATTCTCTTACGACTCTCGGCATTCAGCTGAATATTGAATTCAGAGAGAATTTCGCGGAAAACGGCGAATTTACCGCGAGCAGTGAACGTGACCAGCTCCACAGTGCCAAAATGGCGGGCGGTGAAAAGAGCTACTGGGCAAGCAGCGAAGATGATAATAAAATCACTCTCACACTCGACATGGGCAAGGTGAATTTTATTAACAAAGTGGTTCTTTCAGAAAATATTGCCACGGGTCAGCAGATTGAAAAATTCAATCTTTATTACTATTTTGACGGCAAGTGGAAGAAAATCTACTCCGGAAAAACAATCGGCAGAAAAAAAGTCTGTAATCTTCCGCCGATGAACGCCAGAAGAATAAAGCTGGAAATCAAAAAGACCAGAGGATTCGCAACGATTAAAAACTTTGAGGTTTATTGAACAGGAAAAGTTCCGCTTTTAAAAGTAAAAATAAAACTGTAAAAGATGATCTTGAAGCGCAGACGCTGTTCAAAATCATCTTTTTTGTATCTCTTTTGGTAAAAATATTAAAAGTACTCTTAGCGGATTTGCGTGGAAAATAAACTTTTTCAAAAGACTTTACAAACCTCCCCGGGAATGTTTATTTTTCATCATAAATCCATTAAAGTGCAAAAAAGGCGGCACCCTTTCGGATGCCGCGGTTAATTTTTATTGTGCAGGTTCTCTGAGTCCAAGAACATCAAGGATGCCGTATGTCTTATAAATAAGGCTTTCGGGAGTTTGATTTGCGACTGCCTTCATAAGACCTACAGATTCGATGAATTTTGCGTCTTTGGTGTCAACATCGCCGCTTTCGTTAGCGTCTGACGCATAAATCGCGGGAGCGCCGAACTGTGCTTCTGTAAGTTTGAGCTGGCAATAAGCTCTGAGAACTGTGCTGTCCATAGCGTTTGAATACGCGTCGCCGTCAACATCGCCGAAGATGATGACTGTATACTTCGTATCTTTGGGATTCGCGTAGTCAACTTCACCATTTTCGTCGTAACCGAACATCTTGATAACAGCACCTGTGCCGTTTCCGTTTGCGGTACTTGTAATATCGGAAACAAGAGCAGCTCCTTCAGATGATGTTGCCATACCGTAGTTCATCATATAATCGTTGAACAGACCGCCCATTTCATCAATAGCCTGCTGACTTGCGAAGCCTTCTTCGAATCCGAAAAGATAGCTGTAATCTTCATCGACGTACTGACCGAAGCCATCCAGCCAAAGCTCAAGATAATCAGTCATTTCATAGTTGAAGTTTTCGATAGCTTCATCAAGCGCCTGCTGAACACCGTCAACAATGAACTGATCATCCATATCGTAGTCACGTGCGATATTAATAGCCTCAAGATAAGCGTTAAGTGCTTTCTGGATAGCCTTTTTGTTGTATTTTCTCAAGCTGGTTGTATAGCCTGCCATTTCTATGGCGCTATCCAGCGCTGAATAATCCGCAAGAGGAATCCAGCTCTTGAGATTTGCCATAGCGTCAACAAGCATCTTTCTCGCGGTGTTGATTCTTGACTGTCTGAGGTCGCGAAGACCTTCATCTCCTGCTTCGGCAGCTGCCTGATACTCTGCCTCTACCTTATCAGCAAACGCCTTTGCCTTGGTGTAAACCGCCCATGATCTGTCAGTGTACTTCATTGAGCCGTCAGCATATTCTTCCTGAACAAGATCAAGATCATTTGCCTTGTTGATTACCTTGATAAGCTGGTTATCGCATGCCAGTGTTTCGCCGTAGTTGGTTACGGTAGTAAGAGCCGTGCCGTTCCAGCATTCTCTTGTATAGCTGCCGTTCATCATGTCAACCATTGTCAGCAATCTGTAAGCGGCGTTTGTAGCTTCCTCGTTAAATTCGGCAACGGTAAGCTTACCTGCTTTGAATTTTGAAAGCAATGAGGAAACGTCACTGCGTACTCTCTTGAATTCAAGATAGAGGAAAGGCTGGAAGTCAACCATGTGGAAATAGCTGTAAGCCGGATCATCATAATCAATTCCGTCATTGCTGGTAGCGGCATACTGCTCATAAAGAGCTTCGAGAGATTCAAAGTTATACTGTCTTCCGCCGTTAAAATCAGAAGGAGCTACAGAAGAAATATAACGATAAACATATTTCTCGTCATCATCGCCCCAAAGACCCATAAGCTTTGCAATAAGCGGACAGCCCGTATAGAAGAGACTGTTAACACCCTTATTGATAAAGCCGAT
Organism: Acutalibacteraceae bacterium; assembly: GCA_045597925.1. GTDB lineage: Bacteria > Bacillota > Clostridia > Oscillospirales > Acutalibacteraceae > CAG-488. Next base: position 12,444 of record JAZLLB010000108.1, on the reverse strand, counting down.
ATTCTTGCAAAGACGGTAGATCGTATTTGTAAGGCTGAGTGATGATGTGTTTTTGTTAGCTGTTACAAGACTGTCAAGTGATTCGTATGTGTACGGAATAATAAGTTTGAGCTGCTCCGCATCGGAAGTACCGGCAGCACTTTCTGTCGAAAGACCGAACAGAGGATTGATAATTCTCGCAACAAGATCTATAAGAAGCTGAGGAATAGGCTTGTTAAGGTCTGAGTCTGAACGACTGCCGATGAGTGAAAGAATCTTGTTAATACCTGTTATGCCAACCTCATCAAGCGAACCTTCCGTAATATTGAACTCAAGAATACCGCCGACAATATCATCAAGAATGAGATTCTGAAGTCCTGTTGCGGAATCCGGAATACCCGGTTTGAATATCTGCTTTCCGCCGTCTGTGCTTACAGGCGCGGCACCTACAAAGATGTTAAGCGGGATAGCCTGGAATACTGTGCAGAACAGCTTCGACCATACAGAGTCGTTAGTATGTTTGCTCGGATCATAGCTGAAAATCGAACCGACTTTCGCGAGCGCCCAGTCAGCCGCTGTGTTAAGCATAGCGGTGAGGTTCATATTAGCGTCATCTGTATTATCCTGAATCGTTGTTTCGCCGTTAAGGTAATAACGCGCAACATATGCGGCAAGTGTGAGGCAGTCATCACTGTCATAAACCATACGGCCTGCTTCAAACTCTTCTTCAAAATTCTTCTCAGGCATGAGATCCTTGCACACCTCAATAAGAGTACGTGAAGCGAGTTCCTTAATTGTTTTGCAGTCATCGGCAAACTCAACGCCGTCAACAAACTTCTCAAGGACTCTCTGGATTATATATGTAAGCATTTCGTCTGTGCCGAGAGCCGAAAGCTCAGCATCTGTTTTATCAAAGTTGGGGCAGTCATCGCCGAGAAGCGGAGGAAGCATCGGGAGCACTATTTTAATGATTCCCGTAAGTTTAGTCCAGAATCCGTCAGCGATAGAAAGATATTTAACCGTCACGCCGGTCGGAGACGTTGCCTCTTTAAAGAGGAAGAATTTCTTCAGACCGCCGTCAACCAGCATATAGTTAAGAAGAGTATCAATCTTTTCTTTCGCTGTTACACATACAGAAAGATCAACGTCAAGCTCAAGAATCTCAACAACCGCGTCAATAACACCTGCGATATCGTCATCTATAAGGTCGCCTAGAAGCTCGCCCGCCTTCGGAATAACAACATCATTTACAGCAGCCTTAACAATTTTGATAAGGAAATTGTAGAAAGAATCCCTTGAGAAACTGAGCTTTCCGAGATTTCCGTCAGTAAGGCTCGGGAATAATTTTGTTGTGGGAATATCCTGAGTAAGCTCTCCGTCCGCACCGATGTACTCACCGAGACCGAAAAGCTCCGCTATTTCGTTTCCGCCGTCTTCGGCGAACAGATCCATAACGAGTTTAACAAACTTGTTGTCAATGAAATCCTGAATGATTCCGTCAAGAGTTTTGGTTGTGTTATACTCATGCTCGATATCAATTTCAAAATCCTCACCCGCGAGGAGCTTGTCAACAAGTGTTACAACAAGACCGTGAACATCGTTAAGAGCCGCAAGATCATCGTTTCCGAATACTCCGAGACCGTCAAGCCAGCCGAAGTCAAAGCCGTTGTACGCAAATTTCGCTATATAGTCCGCGTTCGTTTCAAGGAAAGTAAGAACCGCGCCGAGAACCTCAAAATCCGTAGAAGTACTGTTGCCACGTCTGCAACGGTGTCCGTCGTGGTCTTCCACATCGCCGGCCTTAAACGAAATCTTTTCGATATCGCCGAGATTTGCAAGAGCTTTCGCGATACCGACAAGAGTGCTGTCACCGAGATTATGCACAGTATCAAGAAGAGTATCAATGCTCTTGATTTTGATTTCGAGGCCCGCAACCTTTTCATCAATATCCATATCCGCAAGCAAAGGCTCAATCTCATCAAGAATCATACGAGCGGCCTGCTCGCTTGAAATAACGGGATCAAGAACCTCGTCATAGCCGTATGCCGGTGAATCAATGTTCGCCTTCAATGCCTGCGCACCGATTGTGAAGGTAGAGCAGATCATAAGGATCGCCAGAAGCACCGACAGCATTCGCTTAGATTGTTTCATCTAAAGCACCTCCAATAAATTTGTGACATCCGGAGCGGCGTTTGGAAACCTCACTACACCTACTCTATTGTCATTATGTTAATATTAACAGAAAATTTTCAATTTGTAAAGTGATTTTGATTGTTTTTTTTCATTAAAAGTTAAATTTCCTGAAGCAAATCAATATTTTTTGCGCCAAAAAATCAATTTTATCTGATGAAATTGACGAAACAGAAAACAGAAGCCGGTTTCTGTCATTTCCGGCAAAACCGATGCGCATATTTTCATTCTCCAGTGTTTCCTTTATTTTAATCAACGTATCTTTTTCACCGTTGACAAAAACCGCGAAGCCTGACTGACTTATCTGAACCTCAAGCTGCTCCGTTGCTCCGCTTTTAATGACGTTATAAAATTTTCTTGTTTTATCGGCATAGAGCTTTTTGGCTTTTTTGATTCTGGAATAAAGGTGTCCGTCACTGATATATCTGCACAAGGCAATCTGCTCGGTTTTCGATGCGGTCTGGTTGTATAAATCACGTATTGAACCGTATTTTCGGGTCAGCTCATTTGTAAGCACCATGAAGCTTACTCTGATTGACGGAAGCAGAAGTTTCGAAAACGTGCCTATATAAACCACACGCTCCCCTCCGTCAAGGCTCCTAAGCGCGGGAACAGGTCTGCCGGTGTAGCTGAATTCACTGTCATAGTCATCTTCAATAATAAGGCTGTCATTATCTCTGGCGTATTTCAGCAAATCTATTCTTTTTGAAAGGCTGAGAACATCTCCCTCATAGTTAATATGTGACGGGCTTGTGTAAATAATATCGGAGGAGGAACCGTCAGCGGAATATTCCTCATTTCGGCTGACAGCCTTTCCGTAATCAAGAAAAACCCTTTCGCCCTTTTCAAACGGCTTTCCCAGCATCAGAACATTGCTTCTTTCTTTTTCAAGAACACAAAGCAGCTGAAGAAGACTCTGGACTCCGGCACCGATAACAATCTGATTTTCACCGCATATAATTCCCCTTGAGCGGGCGGCATAGCTGCACAATGCCCTGCGCAGATCCTCTTCTCCCTGAGGATCGCCGTAATCAAGAAGTCTTGTACCGGTGCGCAGCGCGCTTTTAATGTAACGCTGCCAGAGATTGAAGTCAAAGCTTTCGATATCAGCCGCGGAAGATGTAAAATCAAATTCCGCCTCTCCCCTGCCGACCGATTTCTCAACGCTCGCGGCAGCTTCGGCAAACGGTTTAAAATCAGACATTTTTGAAACATAAAATCCGCTCTGCGGCACAGAATATATACAGCCCTCCGCTTCAAGCTGAATATACGCCGCCTCAACAGTTGTTTTGCTGACGGAATAAATATCCGCGCATTTGCGTATTGACGGCAGCCTGCTTTCGGAAGGCATTGCCCCGGACAAAATCAGGCCGCGGAAATGATTATATAATTGTATGTACGCGGGCTGACCGGAAGCGTTCCTGAAAATTGAATCCATAAAAGTCACTGTCCTTATAAAATTCTTGAATACCGCGGTTTTATCAGGTACAGTATAATACGCGAATCGAATCTTCGCAACAGGGTTTTGAAACATTTATCTCATAAATTGTAAAAAGCTCTTTAAATTTCATCAGATGTTTGGTATAATGCGGTTTGGAGAATTCATAATTTGTCCGCACCGCAGATATTCAGCATCTTCGGTCGGAGTGATATTTTGAAAAAAAGTAAAACCGTCATCGCGGTTGCCGGAACAGGGTACGTCGGGCTTTCCGCTGCCGTTCTGCTTTCGCAGAAAAACCGCGTTACGGCAGTTGATATCATAAATGAAAAAGTCAGCATGATAAACAGCCGCGTATCACCTGTGGCGGATCGTGAGCTTGAGGCGTTTCTCAAAGAAAAACGGCTTGACCTGACCGCTGACACCGATGCCGCAAAATCGTACGCCGATGCCGATTATGTTGTTATTGCCGTGCCCACAAACTATGACCCCGCCAGAAACTTTTTTGACACCTCGGAAATTGAAAACGTTATAGAAACGGTTCTCAGAGTAAACCGTGACGCCGTCATAGTAATCAAATCCACCGTTCCCGTGGGCTATACGGAATCAGCGGCTGAAAAATTCGGAACGGATAACATTATTTTCAGCCCCGAGTTTTTAAGAGAAGGCAGAGCTCTTTACGATAATCTTTATCCTTCCAGAATAATCGTGGGAACAGACACCGCAAATACGGAGCTTGTTAAAAAATCCCGACTGTTCGCCGGGCTTCTCGCTGACGGTGCCCTGAAAGAAGATATTCCCGTTCTTGTTATGGAGCGAACGGAGGCTGAAGCGGTAAAGCTTTTCGCAAACACATATCTCGCGCTGCGTGTCTCGTTTTTCAATGAGCTTGACACCTACGCCGAAATAAAAGGTCTTAACACCAAAAATATTATTGACGGCGTATGCCTTGACCCGAGAATAGGCTCTTATTACAACAATCCCGGCTTCGGCTACGGCGGCTACTGCCTTCCCAAGGATACAAAGCAGCTGCTCGCCGGTTATAATGATGTTCCCGAAAATCTTATCAGCGCCGTTGTGGAATCCAACAAAACAAGAAAAGATTTCATTGCGGGCAGAGTGCTTCAGCGTGCAGGCCGCCTCGGCCGCGATAAATCAGACCGCTCGGAAAGAAGCGGTATAACCGTCGGAATTTACAGACTGACGATGAAAAGCGATTCGGATAATTTCCGTCAGAGCAGTATTCAGGGCGTTATGAAACGTATGAAGGATAAAGGCGTAAACATTGTCATTTATGAGCCGCTGCTCAGAAACGAAACGGATTTTTCCGGCGGCACTGTTATAAACGACCTCGAAAAATTCAAAAAAACCTGCGATATTATTATCGCAAACAGATATGATTCCCGCCTTGACGACACGGCGGAAAAAGTATACACGCGTGACATTTTCAGGCGTGATTAAGGAAGTGACGGTTTGTTAGAATTCAATATTGACTTAAACGGTAAAACCGTGCTCGTTACAGGCGCGGCGGGATTTATCGGATCTTATCTTTCGAAAAGACTTCTTAAAGAATTCAGTCTGGGCGCCTTAATCGGCATAGATAATCTGAACGGTTATTATTCTGTCGCTCTCAAAAATTCAAGACTTGACGGACTGAAAAAATACAATAAATTTATTTTTCTCAAAGGCAATATAGCGGATAAGGATTTTCTCAAATCTGTTTTTGAGCAATATAAGCCGCACATAGTTGTGAACCTGGCGGCGCAGGCCGGAGTAAGGTACTCAATCGAGAATCCCGATGCTTATATCGAATCAAACATTATCGGATTTTACAATATTCTCGAATGCTGCCGTCATTTTCCGGTTGAGCATCTTGTCTACGCAAGCTCCTCAAGCGTTTACGGCTCAAATAAAAAAATTCCTTATTCAACAGATGATAAGGTCGATAATCCCGTTTCGCTTTACGCGGCGACTAAAAAGAGCAACGAGCTTCTCGCGCATTCATATTCGAAGCTGTATAAAATTCCGTCAACAGGGCTTCGTTTCTTTACTGTTTACGGTCCCGCCGGAAGACCGGACATGGCTTATTTCGGCTTCACCGATAAGCTCATAAAGGGTGAAACCATCAGAATTTTCAACTACGGAAACTGCAAAAGAGATTTCACATATATTGACGATATAGTTACGGGCATTGTTTCGGTAATGCGGCGTTCACCTGACGAAAACAGTGACGGTGTTAAATATAAAATCTACAACATAGGCAACAGCAGCCCCGAGAATCTTCTGGACTTTGTTGACATTCTTCAGCAGGAGCTTACGGCGGCGGAGGTTCTGCCGGCTGACTATGATTTTGAAAGCCGCAGGCAGCTTGTTCCCATGCAGCCCGGCGATGTTGAAACAACTTACGCAGATGTAACCGATTTATACAATGACTTCGGCTTCAGACCTTCGACTTCGCTCAGAGACGGGCTTCGCGAATTCGCTCAATGGTACAAAAAGTTTTACGGATAAAATTTTTACAGGAGGGGTGGTCGCTCTGAAAAAAGTTTTAATCATGGCTAACGGACTTTATTCCGGCGGTGCCGAAAAAATTCTTCAGAATATTCTTAATAATCTTGATTACGGCAAATACAGTGTCACTCTCTATTCCATGCGGCGTTACGACCTTGACCCGGAAATTTTTAAAACTCAAGGCAGCTTCCGTTACAAATCTGTTTTCCGCAGGTATAACGGAAAACCGTCACTGCTGAAATCATTTTTTGATTTCACCGAGAAAATTAAGGGAAGAATTTTTCAGAAGCTGCCCGCGGAGCTGTTCAGGGCGATTTATATCAGAGGGAAATTTGACGTTGAAATCGCTTTTATTGAGGGCGAGGCAACCAAAGTTGTCTCGGGTTCTCTTAATAAAAAGTCAAAAAAAATCGCGTGGGTACATACCGACCTTATAAAAAACAGCTGGACACATTATCTGTATAAAAATGCTGAGGAAGAAGCGCGGGCTTATAAAAAATTCAATGAAGTCATCTGCGTTTCCGAATCCGTAAAAGACGCTTTCTGCGAAAAATACGGAATAAAAGACACCGTTTCGGTCAAATACAATCCTGTTGACTCAGATGACATTCTGCTTAAATCAAAAGAAAAAATTGATATCACCGTAAATAAACGTCCGTTGATTTTTTCAGTAGGAAGACTCGAACAGCCCAAAGGATATCCGAGGCTTTGCGAATGTGCTCTGAAGCTGAAAAATGAAGGCTTAGATTTTACCCTGTGGATTCTCGGTGACGGAGTCCAGAGAGAACAGCTGCGGAAATATATTGAGGAAAACGAGCTTTCAGACACGGTTAAGCTTCTGGGATTTCAGGATAATCCGTATAAATACATCTCGAAGGCTGACGCGTTTATATGCTCATCTTATGCCGAAGGCTTCAGCACCGCGGCGACTGAAAGCATTATTCTGGGCAAGCCCGTTTACACCGTTGACTGCCCGGGTATGAAAGAGCTTTTCGGTGACGAAAGCTGCGGCGAAATCGTCGACAATACAGACAAAGACCTGTATCTTCTTTTAAAGCACGCCGTGACAGATAAAGAAGCTCTGGAAAAATACACGGCAGGTGCTGAACGCAGAAGCGGATTCTTTAACATAAAAAAAAGAATGGAAGACTTTGAAAGTATTATACAGTAATCAGCGTGTCTCAATAAAGTATTGAATAATTCTGTTTGCTGTGGTATAATCAGCCCGAAGGAGTGAAGTAAATGAAAAAAATTATCTGCATTATTATGTCGGTTTTATTAATGCTTTCGGCTTTTGCTGTTTCGTCTTCCGCCGAAAGCGGTGATTATGTAATTGATTCTCCGTACAAAGACGTCGTCTGGAGCGGAGACGGCGCGTGGGGAGCATACAAAGGCAACCTGCACACACATTCCACCGTCAGCGACGCTGAAATGGATTACAAAGAAATGATTCTTGAGCATTACAAACAGGGCTTCGACTTTCTCGCCATGACAGACCATGCCGTTACGGGCAAAGCGTGGAATGAAGAGCCGACTCATCTTCCGCTTTATCTTTATCAGTATATTATCGGCAAAAAGACCACACGCCTTACTGACGAAGAATTCAAAGCCGTTACATCGGGTACATATCCTGTTGACGGCACGGCGAGAGGATACGGCATGACCTGCGTTACCGGCGGCAACGAGCTTAACGGTCTTACCCTTACAAAATGTCATGTGAACGGCATGTTCCTGCCTGAAGGTGCAGGCAACAATCATCTCGGTTATGAAAACGACCATGAGGGCGCGGTTAAGCTGGCGGACAAGGCGAACGGCCTTTCCTTCATCAATCACCCGGGCGACTGGCTTCATTCAAACAGGGGCAGAGCTATTGTCAACGACCCGAAAAACGTTCACTATTTTTCAGATATTATTCTCAAATATGATTCCTGCCTCGGCATGGAGGTCTTTAATGAGAGGAACCATGTTACTCCTTATGACAGGGAGCTGTGGGACAATATTCTTATTGAATGTCTTCCGTACGGCAAAAAGGTTATAGGCTTCTCGAATAACGACGCCCATTATTATTCTCACATTGACTCATCATATTCCGTGTTTATGATGGAAGAAAACAATGTTGAAAATATCAAAAAAACGATGCGGAACGGCGCGTTCTTCTGTGTAACGAGAGAGCTTCGCAAAGATGAAAAAATAGGTCCCGCGGAAGATATGGATGTCAGATATTCGGAGATTCCGGTTCCCGCGTTTACGGAAATTTCCGTTGACGGCCACAAAGTAACCGTTAAAGCCGAAAACTGCAATAAAATTCAGTGGATTGCGAACGGCAACGTTGTCGCAAGCAGGAGCGTTGAGCAGTCAGCTGACGAAACCGAATACGTTATTGACCTTGACACAATTGAGGGAGCCGGTGATTTCCTTTACATCAGATGCGAGCTTTTCGGTGAGGGAGGAATCACGCTTTCGCAGGCTCTTGTTATTGACAAAGGCACTGAGCCGCTCAAGTATGTTTCAGACGTAACAAAAAAAGACAGCATCTGGAACAGAATAAAGTCTCTGAGAATTTTCGTTCTTATTGAGCTTATCATTGATAAAATCAAAAACTGAGCGTTGATATATTTCAGACTTAATTATCAGCTCTGAACATAAAATTAAACCGGTTGAAGAATTCAGAACTCTTCAGCCGGTTATTTTTTCACCGCACAAGAAATGCGTCAGTCTCTGACCTCGCGGTACTGTTTTAATCTTCGTTTGTGGCGATTATATCCGCGCCGGTGTCAAGTACGTTTTCTATAATCACCTGACCGATTTTAACAGGAGAATCAACTTCAACCGAGTTAATCTCTTTCATAATGTCAAACATCATTCCCTTAGGTATCGGCTTTGATGTTTTAACGGGAACCATAGCGGTTCTGCCGCCGTTGACTTTTACTGTCGAGGTAAGCATTCTTGTGGGAGCGGTACATTCTGTAATAGCATACGCTTTGCCTCTGGAGCAGGTGTTGCCTGTAACATTCAGCACTTCGCCGCTTTCAGAAAGCTCAACCGCGATAGGACAGCCCATGGGACAGGATACACATATAATATTTTTTATCACAGCTTATTCCTCCACCCTTACAACAATCTTTTCGCCCGCGGGAACTGATTCGATAACATTTTTTTTAATCGTAACCGTTTCCATTTCACTGGGACACATTCTGGGTCTCTTCTTTGAAAGAATAACCTTGTCACCGCAGGTCACAACTATCTTAGCTCCCTTGTAAACAGAGCCTACACGGAAATAAATATTAACATCGTCATCAGTTTTTGAATTAATCTTCTGCGGGACAACGTATCTTACGCCGTTAATGCCCTGCGTGGAAATGTATTCGCCTTTCGCCGCTTCGCCTTTGATATACTTCGCCGCGCCTTTACCTGCGAGTTTGCTCTCAATTGTAACATAGTCAACAAGGTCGTGAACCTGAAGCACATTGCCGCAGGCGAACACGCCCTCTTTATTTGTCTGACGGTATTCGTCAACAACAGCGCCGTTCGTAACTCTGTCAAGCTCGATGCCTGCCATTCTTGAAAGCTCGTTTTCGGGAATAAGTCCGATTGAAAGCAGAAGCGTGTCACATTCAACGAATCTTTCCGTTCCGGGAATGGGGTTGAGCCTTTCATCGACATCGGCGATGGTAACACCCTCGAGGCGTTCCTTACCGTGAGTAGCGACAACCGTACAGCTCAGTTTAAGCGGTATTCCCATATCGTCAAGGCACTGAACTATATTCCTTGTAAGTCCGTTTGAATAGGGCTGAAGCTCGCATACCATCTGAACCTTCGCGCCCTCAAGGGACATACGTCTTGCCATGATAAGGCCGATATCTCCCGAGCCTAAAATAACAATCTTATGACCCGGCATATAACCGTCAATGTTTACATATTTCTGCGCCGTACCCGCCGTCATGATGCCCGAACAGCGGCTGCCCGCGATATTTATTGCTCCTCTGGGTCTTTCACGGCAGCCCATGGCAAGAACTATCGCCTTCGCCTGAATTTCGATAAGTCCGTCAACATTGTTCGTGGCCGTGATTTTATTGCCGTCTTCAACTGTAAGCACCATTGTGTCAACTTTAACGTCAATATCTGTCGCCTCTACCTGTTCAATGAAGCGGTGGGCGTATTCGGGACCCGAAAGCTCCTCTTTGAAATAATGAAGACCGAAGCCCGCGTGAATACACTGCTCAAGTATTCCGCCGAGTGTGGCGGCTCTTTCAAGAATAATAATTTTTTCCACGCCGTTTTCTTTCGCTTCGAGTGCCGCCGCCATGCCCGCGGGACCGCCGCCGATTACAGCTAAATCATAATTCAACATCTGCCGTCACCTCATTTCGTTCTTTCGTAAATTATTTTCGACTCTCCGCCGTATTTGGTGATTTCATTGACATCTTTACCCAGCTCACGCGCGAGAATCTCAACAACCTTGGAGCCGCAGAAGCCGCTCTGGCAGCGTCCCATGCCCGCTCTGGTTCTTCTCTTTACGCCGTCCATATCCGCCGCGCCGACGGGGCCTTTTATGGCATCGATTATCTCACCCTCTGTAACTGTTTCACAGCGGCAGATAATTCTTCCGTAGCGCTTATCTTTTTCTATAAGAGCCTTTCGCTCCTCTTTGCTCATTTCACGGAAACGCACGGGAGCGGGTCTTACGGGGTTGAAATCAGCTTTCTCCTCACACGGGAAAAGCTTAAGAATGATGTCCGCGACATATCTGCCGATTGCGGGAGCGGATGAAAGTCCGGGGGATTCAATGCCCGCCGCGTTTATGAAGCGCTCGTTCTTTTCACTCTGACCGATAATAAAGTCATTGTCCTTACGGTCGGTATGAGCGCGGATACCTGTAAACGATGTGATTGAATTTCTTAAATTTATTGAAGGGATAGATTTCGGAGCGTTGTCTGTCACGAGCTTAAGACCAGCCGCGGTTGTGTCTGTATCGTCTTTTTCCTCAATATCAATCGAAGTAGGGCCAGCAAGCACATTGCCGTCAACAGTGGGAGAAAGAAGAATCCCCTTGCCCATTTCAGTGGGGCAGACAAAAACAGTATGCCTGACCTTCGCGCACTCGGCTTTGTCAAGAAGGTAATACTCGCCTTTTCTCGGAATAATCTTAAAGCTGTCATCACCAATCATGCGGGCAACGGTATCTGAATAAACACCTGCCGCGTTGACAACATATTTAGCTTTTATATCACCGAGAGTTGTGCTGAGAGTGAAGCTTTCGCCGTCATCGCTGATTGCCTTTACTTCGCAGCCGCGGAAAAATTCAACTCCGTTTTCAGCCGCGTTTTCAGCCGCCGCTATTGTCAGCTCGTAAGGGCAGACAATTCCCGCCGAGGGAGCCCACAAAGCACCGACAGCCTCATCTGAAATAAGCGGCTCTTTTTCTTTAAGCTCAGCTTTATCTATAACGCGCATATCGGGAACGCCGTTTTTAACGCCTCTTTCATAAAGGGCGTTTACTGTCTGCATCTCTTTATCGGAATACGCGACAACAAGCGAGCCGATATTTTTATAAGGCACGTTAAGCTCACGGCAGGTCTCTGTCATAAGAGCCGTACCCTCAACGTTGAGCTTCGCTTTAAGCGTGTCGTTTTCCGCGTCAAAGCCGGCGTGAACAATCGCGCTGTTTGCTTTTGTTGAACCCACAGCGACATCATTGCCCTTTTCGAGCAGAGCAACCTTCATATTGTAACGGCTCAGCTCCCTCGCGGTAAGCGCGCCCGTGACACCCGCGCCGACAACTGCAACATCAAACTGCATACAATATCATATCCTTTGTTTTATATTTTCTGTCAATTATTCAGCTTTTTTTGAATCAAGGAACCTGTAAACAACCGCCGCGAGCGCACCGCCGAAAAGAGGAGCGACAATGAATACCCATACGCTTGAAAGCGCCTCACCGCCGACGAAAAGAGCGGGGCCGAAGCTTCTTGCGGGGTTAACAGACGTGCCTGTGAAGGCAATTCCGAGAAGGTGAACAAGAGTAAGCGAAAGGCCGATAACTATACCCGCGACAGAGCTGTTTTCAACCTTTGAGGTAACGCCGAGAATGGCAAGAACAAATACGAACGTGAGAATAATCTCGATAAGAATCGACGCGAGAATATCACCGTTGAAAAGAGCGTTCGTACCGAGTCCGCTTTCTTTGCCGGCAAAGAGCATAAGAGCCGCCGCGCCGACTGTCGCTCCTGCGAACTGAGCAATAACATAGCCGATGAAATCTTTGAAATTCATTTTGCCGTTTATAAGCATTGCGATTGAAACCGCGGGATTAATGTGGCAGCCCG
>JAZLLB010000107.1:0-4860 GCA_045597925.1 Acutalibacteraceae bacterium | reverse complement strand
CGGCATCTTGCCCCGTTCTCGCTTAAACCTGACCTTTATATCGGCGATTTTGATTCATCGGAAATTCCCAAGAGCGAAGCCGAAATCATTAAACTCCCTGTCGAAAAGGACGATACAGATACTCTTGCCGCTTTAAAAGAGGGCATAAAAAGAGGCTGCCGCTCTTTTTTGATTTTAGGCGGCACAGGCGGCAGAATGGGCCATACATTCGCAAATATTCAGACTCTTATGTACGCTGAAAAGCACGGAGCTTCTGCCGCACTTGCGGATGACAGAAATTTTGCGTTTATTCTGAAAAATGATACGGCATATATCGAAAAAAATGAGGGCGAAAAAGTATCTGTCTTTGCTTTTGATTCTTCTGTAAGCGGTGTAACTCTCGAGGGCTTTCATTATCCTCTTAAAAACGCTTCTCTTTTCTCACATTTTCCGTTGGGAGTTAGTAATTTTATTGAAGCCCCGAAAGGGAAGATTACAGTTAAAAAAGGAACACTAATTATAATTATTTCACAGTGATAAAGTAACAAAAATAAAAAACCGCCATAGTATGTAACAGACGGCGATGCCGTTATTACAGGCTGAGGCGGTGCTTTTTATGAGATGTCACAGAAGACGGTGCGGAATTAATATCGGAATACTTATTGCGGCGTTTGGCGTTGGACTGATAGTCGCGTTCTGCTGCCCGAAAGGATTGATAATCGCATTTCTTGCGATTGCGCTCGTTATAATGGGCATCGCTTTCGGTTCAAGATAATCGGAGGAACGTATGCAGGTTGTTATGATTGAAAGTCCCAAAATTTTCAGAGGATTACTCAGATTTATTTTCAGAATAAAAAAAGATGAAGGCAATACATAAAATTCAGGGAGAAGCTGTCCGGCTTCCCCCTGAATAACTTTTTATGAGTACTTTTTAATGAAATTCACGACAGGTGTCGGGTCTTGAAGTCCGTGAGGATGATGGTCGCAGCCCTCTTTGATATATACTTCAATAGGAATTCTGTTTTCTTCATATGCTTCTTTAATGAAAATTCCGTTCTCGTCAAAAGGAACGATTGTATCACTGTCGCCTGCGACTATGACAGCAGGAACTCTGTTTTTTATGAGCTTCGGCAGTCTGTCAAGCGGCATATCCCTGTATGCCAACAGCTGCGGAATCCCTTTAAGCCCGAGAGCAGTTATAATTTCCTCATGATTCTCATTAAGTCTTACTGATTTATTGAAGCCGCATGGACAGCTCATATAATTGACAACAGGCGCGTCAAGATAAATACAGGCAACTTTTTCAGGAAACTGCGCCGCGAGCTTTACCGCGAAAATTCCTCCGCAGCTCATGCCAACGGGAATACATTTCTCTTTAAGACCGTATTTTTCGGTAATAAAAGAGATGAATCTTGCTTTGCGCTCAACATCACATGCAGTTCCCCAGCGATTGTCATTCTTGATAAATCCGAGATAATATCCTTCCTCCAGAAGCTTTATTTCCGTTTCTGGGAAAGCGTTGAAATACTCGGTTTTCAGAACAAGTGAGGCGTTCTCTTTCTTTACGTACGGAAGAATGACATAAGCGAGATGCTCCTCAAATTCAAATTCAATCTGTTCAAATCCGTTCCAAAGCATAGTTTTCATCCTTATTTTAAGAAATTTTTAAGATATTCAGAAAGTCTGTCGCCCCATATTTTATGACCGGTTTCATTGGGGTGAGGACCGTAAAGCGACATCTGCGGCTTATCTCCGCCTGCTGAAAGAAAATCAACTGTGTCAAAAAGACCGTCAGCCTCTTTTGACAGAATCTCGTTTATATATTTATTAACTTCATTCCATGTTACTGTATTTTTTTCATCATAGTCAAATGGAGGAATGGTCTGAATTATAACTGTAATTCCTCTTTCTTTCAGCTTTCTGACTATTGTATAAAGGCTTTTTTGTATTTCATATGCTGTATATCCCCGAAGAATGTCGTTTACGCCGAAGCAGACGGTTACAATATCCGAACGCTTCGCTTTGTCGAGCCATGCACCGTCGGTCGCGGCGTCAAATCCTCTGCCATAGCCGAGACCGATATTCCAGAAAGCATTGTCATTCCCGAGGATATCGGCGACAAAAGCGGAATAATGCAGATATTTATTCTTGGGGGTTCCGCAGCCCTGCGTTATGGAATCGCCTAAAAACGTAATTCTCTTTTTAACATCTCTGTCACAGCCAATCATGCACGGCAGCGGCATTTTTACGTTCGGAATCCAGTTTCCGTTTTCTTTTCTGAAAACAGGGAGGAGCGTTTCTTCATGATACGGTATCATATTCCCGCAGAACCTCATTTCTAAGCAGAGAAACTCACCGCTTTTTAATTTCAGCTTAACAGGGTCAGTTGCAAATATTTCAGCCGGAGCAACGTTTTTTTCTGTTTGCGAGCCAAACGTCAGCTGAGTGAATCCGTCTTCGAATTCTCTGTTCTGCGGCATTTTCTCAACACAGCAACTGCCGCATTTTGAAACGGAGAGACTTTTTATATGCCATTCTGACGGGATAACATTGCAGTGACAAACAGAACCGTCTCCGAAAGTACTGTCAATCGTATTTGTGAAAAGAAACGAATAGTTAAACTCTCCTCCGACGGTTACTTTAAAAAACACGCGCGACGTGAGAATTTCATTTTCATCTTCGGGATAAAAAACGAACTGATTTCCAGCGGAGCCTGCACAGTTTGATGCGTAGATATCATAATAATTCATAATAATAATCCTTAAAAATCAATATCATAATGCATAAAGAACGATAAGTGTCAGGCAGAGTCCCTGTAAAATGAAATAACCGTTGACTGTAAGCAAAGAGCCTTTGAACTGAGATTTTTTTCTTGTTGAATTGTCGGCAAACAGATAATAAATCCAGTACATGAGAATATACGCGATAGGCGGAAGCTCAAATATAGCCTGACATGCGACAGAAATTGCAAGAAGTATTCCAAAAATAACGCCGAAAACCTTTTGTTTCGGGTGATTTTCAGCTCTGTCAAACACAACCTGTTCAGCTGCTAGCAGTACAAGCGTTGAGAAAGAGAGAACCTGCGCCATTACTCCGTTGCCCGTTAAAATCGGGATTGCGGGTATTACGAAGAAAATAACTCTTTCGAATATTTCAAACGCTCTTGAATATTTTTGATATTTTTTTCTGTACTGCAACAGTGTGAGCAATGATACCGCGAATATAATCCACGCAACAGCAGTCTGATACTTGGGTAAAGGATTCCAGAAACCGTCAAGGTTGATTATATCAAGTCTTTCTTTAAGCATATTATTTTTGGTGGCCTCAAAGAAAATTCCGAAGCCGAGACCGCCGAAAGCACCGAGAGTATACTCCATGATTTTCCAGCCGTCAATATAGGGCTGAGCCTTTCCGAAAATATATTTGCCGTTTTTCATCGGATGTATCTGAATGTCATAGAAGAAAATTCCGATGCACCAGCCGACAGCACCGCAGACTATTCCTGTAAGTGAGAAGAGCGCAGCATAATAATCTTTGCAGCGAATGCTTGCGGCGATAAGAATAGCGAGCGTAAGCAGATTCCCGCCCCACTCCTCACGGCTTGAGGTTGAAAGATAGAGCTTAGGAAATTTCCTTTTGTCGGGATTATACGGCTTGTTGAAAATACATATGCCGATACCCTGAATAATGGGAATTATAAGGAATATTGCGACAACCTGCGTGATTGAGTAATATTTTCCGGTAAGCACGCTGAATGACATACCCATGATTTCGCCTGCAATACCGAACCAGAGAAGTCCTTTGAGAATAAGACCGATATAGCCTTTGTTTTTGTTGTATTCAGGTCTGTCTCTGTGAAGAATAAAGCTCATTGTCTGAGCGTAAGGCTCAAATCCGCCGTAAGCCATACCGATAGCACCTGCGGCGGCAAAATAATAAAATCTTTCAGCTATGTATTCGCTTCCCGAAAAAAGAGCAAGAAACATGCCAAGCAGCGCACCGGGAAGAGCTGCACCTTTTTCTCCGCCGATAAGTGCGCCTCGCATACCCCAGCCGTAGCTCACGGCAAGGCTGATAACCAGAACTGTAAAAATAGTTTTCAAAAAAATCACCTCTATATAAATTTACCAAAACATAAAGGATTTGTCAACATTTTTAGCTGAGGTATTGATTTAAAATACGTTAAGTGCTAAACTTAGTATATTGATACATAGGAGGCATAAGTTTATGATTAATGTTACAGTCTGGAATGAAAATTCAACAGAAACATCAAGTGAACGTGTTCTTGAGGTTTATCCGGAGGGACTCAACGGAGCGATTAAAGATTTTCTGGCGAAAAATGAAGATTTTAATGTAAGAACCGCAAATCTGCAGGAGCCTGAATCAGGTCTTCCTGATGATATTCTTGAATCAACAGATGTTCTAATCTGGTGGGGACACGGAAAGCATAATCTTGTACCTGATGAGCTTGTTAAAAAGATTCATAACAGAGTTCTGCGCGGCATGGGCATGATTTTTCTTCATTCCGCTCATTTCTCAAAGCCTTTTATCAGCCTTATGGGAACTACCTGCTCTCTTAAATGGAGAGAAGGCGACCGTGAGCGAATCTGGACTGTTTTGCCTCATCACCCGATAGCAAAGGGAATTCCGGCGTATTTTGAACTTGAAGCGGAAGAAATGTACGGCGAAAGATTTGACATTCCCGCTCCCGATGAGCAGATATTTATCGGATGGTTCGCGGGCGGTGAGGTTTTCCGTTCGGGAAATGTATGGAACAGGGGACTGGGAAAGGTGTTTTATTTCCAGCCGGGTCATGAGAGCAATCCGAGCTTTTACAATGAAAATGTTCAGAGGATTATTGCAAATGCTGTGAATTATGTT
>JAZLLB010000106.1:0-7293 GCA_045597925.1 Acutalibacteraceae bacterium | reverse complement strand
GGATATATCCGCTTCAAGGCTTACGGGATTCTTAACATCAATTTCACCGAATCCGAGAGGCAGCGATGCGTCAATCGTATCGCGAAGTATTTCGACATATTCTTTTAAAGGCCTTGATTTACCGTTCGCAATGATATATGTTTTTCCCGAAACGCCTTTTTGCGCCAGCAGAAAGAAAGCCCGCGCCGCATCCTGCGAATAAATATAATCCCACATCTGGGTTCCTTCTGTTAAAGACGGCTTTTCTTTTGCTGAAAGTTTCTTAATAACAATGCTTATCATGGAATTTTCGCCGTCATACGGGCCGTACACGCTGAGTATTCTTGTCCATATAAACTTCACGCCGAGCCGCTCACACTCTTTTTTGCACATCTGACCCGCGCAGAGCTTTGCCATACCGTATCCGTTTTCCGGGAAACACGGCGTGGACGGGGTGATTTTTCCGTTTACTCTGCCGTATTCGGCCTGTGAACCCGAACCGATAAAAAGTGTGCATCCGAGCTCCTTTGCCGCGTGAACGGCTTCAAGAGCATATCTTACATTAAGATTCTGCGAAAACATATCATTTCTGCTTTCGCCGACAGTCCCCTGCCAGCCGAAATGAAAGAAAGCGTCAGCATGAGAAGTAATTTTATCTTTCAGTGAATCCAGAGCGGATAAATCACATTCAACAATTTCCGCTCCGTCGGGTATATTGCTTAATCTTTTTGAGCCGGGTCTGCACACGGCATATACACGAACTCCGTTTTTCACAAGCAGTCCGCACAGCGCGGTTCCTATTGCACCGGTCGGGCCTGTAACGACAGCGGATTTTATTTCACGCATTATTCTTCACCAACCATCGGAATATACATATTCTTTTCAAGCTCTTCTCTAGGCAGGAACGGCGCAAGGTCTTCGAGCGGAGGGCTGACAATTTTCCCGTCGGGAAGTCGTCTCGCGCTGCTTTTCGGCTCCCATACCTGAATTGTATCGGTAAAAATCTCACAGAAAGCATATCCGTCTTCACTTAAAGTATTGTCAACCGCGTTTTTTATCTCCGAATTATTTTCGGCGCAGAAATACGGATATCCGAAAGCTTTGGCGATAAGCTCAAAGCTCGGGAACGACAGGTCGCCGCTTTCAGGGCCTATTCCCACTTTGCAGTGTTCTTTGAAAAGATTATTCTGCGTCTGTCTGATACTGTGATATCCCTGATTGTTTATCAGGAATATTTTTACAGGCAGATTGTTTGTAACTATTGTCTGAAGCTCCTGCAGATTCATCATAATACTGCCGTCACCCTCAAGGCACACAGTTTCCTTTCCGCCTCCCGAAACGCAAAGACCTATTGAAGCGGGAAGTCCGTAGCCCATGCTCGCAACAGCACTGTTTATTATAAATCTTGTACCTTTTTTAATATCCCAGCACTGATGCCCCACAACGCAGCACGCGCCGTTGCTGACCGCCGTAAGACTGTTTTCGGGGAGCCGCTTTGTCAGGCAGTCAATAAACGCGAAAACATTCGCGCTTTTTTCGCAAGGCTGATTTCTGTGTCTTTCAAGCACAACGGGATATTTGTTTTTCCACTCAACGCACTGACCGCGCCATGAATCATTTTTAAATACGGGATATTTTTCGCCTTCAATAAGGCTGTTCATTTTCTCAATAAAATCCTTCGCGTCAGCCCATACGGGTATATCGACATGAACGGTATGTTTTTTCAGCTCCGCGCGGTCAATATCAACCATCGCTACCTGAGCCGCTCTTGCCCACGTCTGCCAGTTATATCCTACCTGGCGGATTGACAGTCTTGTGCCGATTGCGAGAATAAAATCCGCGTTCTGAACGGCGAAATTGCCCGCTCGGTCTCCCATATTTCCCCCTCGTCCGCAATACAGACTGTCGGCTGTTTCCATAATATCAATGCTGTCCCAATACGTAACCACCGGGACGCCCAGCTTTTCGGCAAGCTCTCTGAATTTTTTATAACCGCCTGAAATTCTTATGCCGTTCCCCGCGTATATAACAGGGCGCTGTGAATTTTTTATTTTGTTTATTATAAGCTCAACTGTTTCATCATCAGCACGCGGCGGAATTTCGTCACATATTTCGGGAATATACCCTTTTAAATCGTCTGTTTCGATTACCGCGCCCTGAAAATTAACGGGAATATCAAGCCATACAGGTCCCGGACGGCCTGTTTTCATTTTATGCCACGCCTTCTCAAGCATATATCTGATTTCATTCGGATTCTCAAGCATCTCCGCGTACTTGCACATAGATGAAACAGATTTTGTGATTTCATATTCCTGATCGCCGACAGCCCTCAGCGGCAGTCCGCCGGTAAACCGCTGCGCGTATCTTGCGGTTGTGTCATAACGTACCTGACCGCTGACCACAAACATGGGTATTGAATCCAGCCACGCGCCGAGAACGCCCGTCAGAGCATTGGTTCCTCCGGGTCCCGTCGTGACGCACAGCAGCGCCGGAATATTGTTAAGCCTCGCATACGCCTCGGCGGCAATGGCGCTTGCCTGCTCATGATGATTATATGTGCATTTAAGCCCTTTTTTGTGACCGAAAGCGTCATTCAGATGCATGGCTCCGCCGCCGACTACCGTGAAACAGTCAGCTACACCGTGTTCAACAAGAAAATCCGCAATATAATCAGCAAGTCTCTGTTTCATACTTTTATCTCCGTATCCGAAAATTTAAGGCAATCCGCGCGTCTTAATCATACGGTATTGCCTTAACTCCATATAATAAGCTTCTGTTAAGCCGAAGCCCGGAAGTGCTGCCGTCTACAATAAAATTCCGGCCGCCTTAAGCGAATCCGCAACCGCCGCGTCAGGTCTGAAATGTCCGAAATAATACCGCCTGTTATTTTCCTCCATGGCATGGATTTTTTCAGTATGGCTCAGCATATCAAGCACTGTTTCGCAAATCCGCTCATTTGACGAACATTCCTCATAGTTTACATGATTTTCCGCGAAAGGCAGCGTATAATACATTGAATCAGTCACGATTGCCCGGGATGATGCCAGAAGCTCACCGAATCTCGCTCCGATGCAGTGCTGATGCCCCTGTGTTGTAATTCCTATTATATTGCTGTGCATCGTCTGAATATAGCTTGACCTTGTAACGACCCTCGGGTCATATGTTATCAGCTCCGGGCAAAGCCTTTGAGCAACATCGCCGTCCGCAATACCGCCGATAAATCTATCGCCCAATGTGTCGCGAAGCATTCTGACAAGCTCTATTCTCTGATTGTTTATGCTCTCAAGCATGGTTTCCCATTCTGTCTGAACACGCGCGGCGTCTTCATCACTCAAAAACGGATAGGTTTTTTTCGCGCCGTTTTCACTCAGCTTCGTTTCATTGATTCTTGTCCAGAGCAGAACATCGTATGTGTCACAATGAGCACAGTCGTTTTCATATATTCTGAAATCGTTTTCACGGACGTAGTTTTTCTCATTCAGCTTTCTGCTTACCGCGGATTTTATACCGCTGAGGCTCAGCTTTTTACCGAAATCGTCAGACTTTGCTTTATCATAAGGATTATCAGGATAAGTCGCAAAAAAAGTTCCGGCGATAAAGGGTCTTACCTTCTCCGCGTTTTTCATTCCCTTATAGTAACCGGTGTCGCAGTTTGCTTTGAAATAGGTGTCAACATTTTCCAGCTGCGTATCAAACAGCTCAGGACGCAGCAGACTTTGATATCCGTTTTCCGTATCATAAACAATCAGCTTATCCCCGATTCTGACCTCAATGATATTGTTATGCGGATACAGATTGTCTTTCAAAAACGCATTGTAGGTCTCTGTTTTCCCGATTTGTATAATTCCTTTATCCGCTAAAATCCTGTATCCGCTCAGAATCCAAGACGCCGGTGACCTTTTGCAAAAACGTATGTTGCAGATTGGTATTCCGCTCATAATATCCGACTCCATTACTTTATTTTTATCTGACCGCTTCTGTAATCACCTTTGCCATAAAATCAATCATTTCATCGGTCATGCCGGGGTAAACGCCCACCCAGAATGAATTATTCATAATATAATCGGTGTTTTTCAGCTCCCCCGAAACACGGTATCTGTCTGTTCCTCTGATTGCGTCAAAGCACGGATGCTTTATGAGATTTCCGCTGAAGAGAAGTCTTGTCTGAACATTTTTTCCTTCTATATATCTTACAACGTTTTCCCGTTCAAGTCCCGAATCTTCTTTCAGGCTGATAAGAAATCCGAACCAGCTGGGGTCGCTGTTTTCGGCGGCACATGGAAGAATAAGCTTGTCCTGAACACCTTCAAGCGCCTTACGCAGTCTTTCCCAGTTATATTTTCTTCTTTCAATAAATGTCGGGAATTTCTTTAACTGCTCACAGCCGACTGCCGCCTGCATATCCGTAACCTTAAGATTATATCCGAAATGGCTGTAAACATATTTATGGTCATAGCCTTTCGGAAGCTCACCGTACTGACCGTCGAATCTGTGCCCGCAGAAATTATCTCGGCCGGACGGGCAGACGCAGTCTCTGCCCCAGTCTCTGAAGCTGAGTATAAGTCTGTGAAGAAGAGGGTTGTCTGTATATACGCAGCCTCCCTCGCCCATTGTCATATGATGAGGCGGATAAAAGCTGCTGGTCCCTATATCGCCCCATGTGCCTGTGTATTTTGTTTTACCGTCTATTGTGTATTTTGAGCCGAGTGCATCACAGTTGTCTTCCACGAGCCACAGATTGTGTCTGCCGCAGAATTCTTTTACTGCTTTAATGTCAAACGGATTTCCGAGTGTATGGGCAATCATTACCGCTTTGGTTTTACTGCTGTACGCATTTTCGAGTGTGTTGACATCAATATTATACTGCGGAACGGTAACATCAACAAATACGGGTACCGCACCGTACTGAATAACGGGTGTTACGGTTGTCGGAAATCCGCACGCGACGGTAATAACCTCGTCGCCGGGCAGTATCTGTCTTTCTCCCAGCTCCGGAGCGGTAAGCACTGTAAAAGCAATGAGGTTTGCCGAAGAACCGCTGTTAACAAGATGAGCGTATCTGACGCCTATCCACTGCGCGAAATTTTTTTCAAACTCATCGGAGAACCGGCCCGTTGTGAGCCAGAAATCAAGAGTTGCGTCCGTAAGCGCGCACATTTCCTTTTCGTCAAAAACTCTCGCCGCGTAGTTTATTCTGTCGCCTTCGTTATATGGTTCAGCAGTTTTAAACTGCTTATAGTAATCAGTCACAAGAGCTTTTATTTCTTCTCTCGCCTGCTCTTCATTTTTCCATTCAGGCATTATCGCACACCTCATTATTTACTGTAAAATTCTTTTATTTCTTTTTCCATTTCCTCAGAAATATTTCCGCCGTCGAGCCAGACCCTTGTCCATCGGCAGGTTTTCTCTATCGCGTCGGATATATGCCATCTCGGCGACCAGTTAAATGTCGTTTTCATCTTTGAACAATCAAGCTTAAGAAAATTAGCTTCGTGCGGAGCGTCAGCCTCAGCCTGATTAACCCAGCTGATATCTCCCCATTTTTCGCAGAATAAATCAACAAGTCCGCCTGTTGTAACGCAATCACATTCATCGGGTCCGACGTTATACCATCCGCTCTTTGAGCTGTCAAGATACTGTTCCATCGCAATCATAAGATAAGCATACAACGGTTCAAGTACGTGCTGATACGGTCTGGTCGAATAAGGATTTCTGACGATAATATCTCGCTTTTCAACGGCTGCCCTTATACAGTCCGGAATAATTCTGTCGTTTGCGAAATCACCGCCGCCTATAACGTTTCCGGCGCGCGCCGTGCTGATTGCGGTTGAACCGGAGGCCGCGAAGAAGCTGCATTTGTAGCTGTGCGTTACAAGCTCTGAACAGCTTTTTGAGTTTGAATAAGGGTCAAATCCGTCAAGCGGCTCATTTTCTCTGTATCCCCATGCCCATTCTTTGTTTTCATAGACCTTATCCGTCGTTACATTAAGAAACGACCCGACTTTGAAATCGGCGTTTCTTATACATTCAAGAATATTAAGAGTCCCCATGACATTGGTTTCATATGTATATTTCGGATTTTTATAACTGTCTCTTACAATAGGCTGTGCCGCCAGATGAATGACAATTTCCGGCCTCGCTTCATCAAAACAGACCTTCAGCCTGTCGTAATCCCTTATATCGCCGATAACGCTGCTGATTTCTTTTTCAATTTCCGAAACGTCAAAAACCGACGGGTTTGTCGGCGGGTCAAGGCTGTAGCCCGTAACTTTCGCGCCTGCCATAGAAAGAATTTTGCAAAGCCACGTACCCTTAAATCCTGTATGCCCTGTGACAAAAACATTTTTGCCTTTATAAAAATCAAATATTCCGTTCATCAGTCCCAAACCTTCCACGGCGCCTTTCCGCTGTTCCAGAGTTTTTCCAACAGATCCATTTCACGCTTATTATCCATACACTGCCAGAAGCCTGTGTGCTTATATGACATAAGCTCTCCCTGCCCGGCGAGCTTAACCAGCGGTTCTTTTTCAAATACAGTCTGGTCGCCGTCGATATAATCAAATATTTCAGGCTCAAGAACCATATACCCCGCGTTTATGAGCGCTCCGTCATTTGAATTTTTCTCTCTGAACGAATGAACCGCGTTATCTCCTCCGATATCAAGAACGCCTTTCTGCTGCTCTATCTGAACGGCTGTAAGTGTAGCGGTTTTACCGTGTGTGCTGTGAAAATCAACAAGAGCTTGTATATCAACATCGCATACTCCGTCTCCGTATGTCATCAAAAACGGTTCTTCGCCAATATACGGCTGTATACGCTTTATTCTTCCGCCTGTCATAGTATTCAGCCCTGTATCTACAACAGTTACCTTCCACGGTTCGGAATGTTTATTGTGAACAATTATATCATTGCCTTTAGTGAAATCAAAAGTAATATCCGATGTGTAAAGAAAGTAATTCGCGAACCACTCTTTGATTATATGCTGCTTATAGCCGGCGCATATAACAAACTCATTGTAGCCGTAATATGAATACTCTTTCATGATATGCCAGAGTATAGGCATTCCTCCGATTTCAATCATCGGCTTCGGCTTAAACTGTGATTCTTCCGATATCCTTGTTCCGTATCCGCCTGCAAGAAGTACTACTTTCATACCTGTCACCTTACTAACCGTTTTTTTAATTATATCACATCTGTCTGTTGATAGTCAATAATTTACTTCATAGAGCCAATGCCTCATACGCGTTATATTCCGAATAATGCTGTTATTCAGTCACGCGGATTATGATTTTTAATATATTTTGTCCATTTAAT
>JAZLLB010000105.1:0-17697 GCA_045597925.1 Acutalibacteraceae bacterium | reverse complement strand
ACTTGCGATTTTTATTGTTGCGTTCGGTGCATATCTGCTCGCTCAGGATTTCGGAATCGCTTCCCTCACCGGAATACTTATCTGGGTTGCTCTTATTGTGGGCGGTGCCGCTAACATGTTTATTACAGTAAACACGCTTCCGCTTGTTCTTGAAATCGGCGGACTTGACAAAGTCGGCACTTTCACTGGATACTACTATACGGCGACATTCTCAGCGCAGATTGCAACACCTATTGTTTACGGTATTGTCCGTATGTTCACAGGCACATATATGTCGCTGTTCTATTACTGCCCCATAGCATTCATACTTTCAGCGCTCTGCATCATTTTTGTTAAGCACGGAGAATCGCAGACAATATCTGATGACATAATTAAGGAAATCGCTCAGGATGATTAAGCGGATTTTTTATGGAGGAATAAATATATGGAAAAACCAATTCTTCAGGTCAGAAACCTGAAAAAGAGTTACGGCAGTCATGTCGTTCTCAAAGGACTTAATTTCAGAATTGAGCCTGACAAAATTATCGGTCTTTTAGGGCCGAACGGCTGCGGCAAAACGTCTATGATTAAATCAATAGTCGGTCTTATCAATGATTATGAAGGCAAAATCCTTATCAACGGTAAAAAGCCCGGCGCCGAAAGCAAAGAAATCGTGGCTTATCTCCCTGAAAGAAACTACCTTCCGGCATGGATGACTCCGAAAGCGGCAATCAACTATATGGCGGATTTCTATAAAAATTTCAATAAAGAAAGAGCGTATGAGCTGCTCAAAGCGTTCGGACTTCCCGATAATCAGAAAATAAAGACTATGTCAAAGGGCATGCAGGAAAAGGTTCAGCTTCTTCTCGTTATGAGCCGTGACGCAAAGCTTTATATTCTTGATGAGCCGCTCGGCGGCGTTGACCCCGTTGCGAGAGATTTTATTATGGAAGCTATTATGAAAAACCGCTGCGCGGGTTCGACAATTCTGCTTTCAACACATCTTATTTATGATATTGAAAAAATACTTGACGGTGTTCTTATGATTAAGGACGGTAATCTTGTAGTCAACGCGAAGGTTGAAGATATTACCTCAAGAGGCAAAACCGTTGAAGATTTATTTAAAGCGGTGTTCCGCTATCATATGGAAACGGAGGTGCCTTACGGAAATGATTAAGACATTAAAGCACGATTTTATTTCAACCGGCAGAATTATGGGCGTTATTTACGCCGTAATGGCAGGTATAGGCATTTTTACATTTGTTACAAAAGATGTTTCAGAAGGTCAGCTTTCACTTGTCGGTGTAATCATACTTATGCTCATGTCGTTCTGCCTTCTTGTTCTTACAACGGTGGTTGTTCTCGTTGATTTTCAGAGGTCGCTTTACGGAGACAGAGGATATCTTACATTTACGCTTCCCGTAAAGAGCTGGAAGATACTTGCTTCGAAAGTTATTGTTTCAGGTGCCTGGTTTGTTATTGCGCTTGCCGCGATTATCGGCTCTATGTGGGTAGGTTTTACTTCCGCAAAGGATTTCTTCGGCGATGACGCCGAGATGCTTTCCGAAATGATTGAAACTCTTATGGGCAAAAATGTTGAGTCTATGATTGCGATGGTTATCGCGAGAATACTTATTCTGTTTGTTGAGTTCTGTTTCTTCGCTCTTGTAATCTTCTTTACGAATACGCTTTCAAATACAAGATATTTTCAGAAGCACAGCATGCTGTTTACAGTTGTTCTTTTTATTCCGATTTTCTTTGCAACATATAAAATCAGTGAATTCGCAAACAATAATTTCGTTTTCTCAGTTTTCTTTTTACCTGAGAAAACCGAGCTTGTTACCGATTATTCGGTTTATTCACAGTATATAGAAAATTCTTCGCACGTTGACCTTGCAGAGATTTTTGTTTATCTGATTCTCGGCGTAGTGTTCTTCTATATAACCCATTATCTCATGAGCAAAAAGATTAATATCAAATAATATGCGTGTCGGTATTTTCGGCGGAACATTCAACCCGCCGCACAACGGTCATAAAAAGCTTGCCCGGGAATTTGCGGGCAGGCTTTCGCTGGATTTACTGCTGATTATTCCGGATTATATTCCGCCGCATAAATCAGCTGAAAATCTTGCGATTGAGGAAGACAGACTCAATATGTGCCGCCTTTGCTTTGATGATGAGATTATGCTCGTCAGCACTATTGAAATCGACAGAAAAGGCAGAAGCTACACTGTAAGCACACTCGAACAGCTGAAACGTGAATACGCAGATGATGAGCTGTTTTTCCTTATGGGCAGTGATATGCTGTTTTCTTTTCACACATGGAAAGAGCCTGAAAGAATTCTCGACTACGCCGTTGTCTGCGCGGCTGAGCGGTTTGACGGCGAAACCGAAAAGCTGAAGGCATATGTCGATAAATTTTTCAGCGGCAGAAAAGACAGATTTATTATTATGGATTTTGACCCCGTTGAGGTAAGTTCAACGGAAATAAGAGAAGGAATCAAGTATGACAGCGGTTATCTGCCCGAAAAAGTTGCGGCATACATACAGGAAAGAGGATTATATACTTGAATCAGTGGACTGACGAAAAAATAATTGAGCTTATTCACTTGAGGCTGAAAGAGACGAGATATATCCACAGCCTCAATGTCGCGAAATGCGCTTTACAGCTGGCTGAGATTTACGGCGGAAATCAAAAGAAGTGTTATACGGCAGGTCTGCTGCATGATATAACAAAAAACGCTCCGCCTGATGAGCATGAAGAAATATTCTCGCTGGCGGGGACGGTTCTTTCTCGCGATGAAAAAGAAAATTACAAGCTCTGGCACGCCATGAGCGGGGCGGAATATGTTAAGCATGTTATGAAAATTGACGATGAGGAAATTTATCTTGCTGTCAGGTATCATACCACCGGAAGAGAAAATATGACGCTTACAGAAAAAATCGTTTTTATTGCGGATTTTGTTTCAGAGGAACGTGATTATGATGATGTTGACGTGATGAGAGCGCTCGCGGCTGTAAGTCTCGAAAAAGCGATGCTTTACGCTTTAAGATATACTGTTACCGACCTTGTTAAAAAAGGTCAGACGATACATAAAGACAGCATAAGTCTTTATAATCAGCTTATACTTGATGAAAAGAAAGGATTGATTTTATGACACCTAAAGAAACAGCAATGACCGCCGTTAAGGCGCTTGATGATAAGCTCGGTGAAAATATCCGTCTTATTGCAATAACAGAAGTAACGTCAGTTGCGGATTATTTCATTATAGTCAACGGTAATTCCAATACCCATGTTAAAGCTCTTGCGGACGAGGTTGAATACGTTCTTTCAAAGCAGGGCGTGGAGTCTTCTCATATAGAGGGCAAAGCGACCGGCTGGATTCTTCTTGATTACGGCTGTGTGGTAATTCACGTATTTACCCCCGAAGCACGAGAGTATTACAATCTTGAAAAGCTCTGGGCTGACGGTGAGGCTGTTGATATATCATCATTGACTGAAGACTGAAAGGGATAATAAAAAATGGCTTACGATTTTAAAACAACAGAAGAAAAATGGCAGAAAAAGTGGGAAGAAACAGGCGTATTTCACGCTGATGATTTTTCTGATAAAAAGAAATTTTACGCTCTTGTAGAGTTCCCTTATCCAAGCGGAGCGGGTATGCACGTCGGTCACATCAAGGCTTATTCGGGTCTTGAGGTTGTTTCACGTAAAAGAAGGATGCAGGGCTTCAATGTTCTTTTCCCAATCGGATTTGACGCGTACGGACTCCCTACAGAAAATTACGCTATAAAAACAGGTATTCATCCCCGTAAGGTCACGGATATGAATATTGAAAAATTCTCAAATCAGTTAAAGAGAGTAGGTTTTTCTTTTGACTGGACAAGAGTTATTGATACAACACAGGAAGATTACTATAAGTGGACACAGTGGATTTTCCTTAAAATGTTTGAAAACGGTCTTGCTTTCAGAGACAAGACTCTTGTCAACTACTGCCCGTCATGCAAGGTTGTTCTTTCAAACGAGGATTCCCAGGGAGGCAAGTGCGATATATGTCACAGTGACATTATCCAGAAGTCAAAGGACGTATGGTATCTTCGTATAACAGAGTACGCCGATAAACTCCTTGAGGGACTTGAAAAGGTTGATTATCTTCCCAACGTGATTCTTCAGCAGAAAAACTGGATAGGCAAATCAACCGGCGCGTTTGTTGATTTTGAGGTTAAAGGCTCTGACGACGAGAAACTTAAAATATATACAACCCGTCCAGATACTCTTTTCGGTGTAACATTCATGGTTATGGCACCCGAGCATCCCATGATTGACAAGTACGCTGACCGAATAGCGAATATGGATGAGATTACCGCTTACAGAAAAGAATGCGCGAAGAAAACCGAATTTGAGAGAACGCAGCTTGTTAAAGATAAGACGGGCGTTAAAATCAGCGGCCTTGCGGGCATAAACCCCGTTAACGGCAAAGAGATTCCGATTTATATTTCAGACTATGTAATGATGGGCTACGGTACAGGCGCGATTATGGCTGTTCCGGCTCATGATGAGCGTGACTGGGATTTCGCGAGAAAATTCGGCATTGATATTATTGAAGTGCTTAAGGGCGGCAATATTGACGAGGCAGCTTACACAGGAGAGGGCGTTCACGTTAATTCGGAATATCTTGACGGTCTTATGAAGCAGGAGGCTATTGACAGGATTATCGAAGTCCTCACAGAAAAGGGTGTAGGCGAAAAGGGCGTTCAGTATAAGATGAAGGACTGGGCGTTCAACCGTCAGCGCTACTGGGGTGAACCGATTCCGATTGTTCACTGCCCGGACTGCGGAATGGTGGCCGTTCCCTATGATGAACTTCCTCTTAAACTTCCCAATGTTGAAAACTTTGAGCCCGGTTCAGACGGTGAAAGTCCTCTTGCGAAGATTGATTCTTTTGTTAAATGCAAATGCCCCAAGTGCGGCGGCGACGCAAAAAGAGAAACCGACACAATGCCTCAGTGGGCGGGTTCGTCATGGTATTTCCTTCGCTACATAGACCCGCATAATACAGAGGCTCTCGCAGACCCCGAAAAGCTTAAATACTGGGGTCAGGTTGATTGGTATAACGGCGGCATGGAGCACGTTACCCGTCATATGATTTATTCGCGCTTCTGGCACAAATTCCTTTATGATATCGGAGTTGTTCCCAACGATGAGCCTTACGCCAAACGTACCGCTCAGGGACTTATTTTAGGACCCGACGGCGACAAGATGAGTAAATCCAAAGGCAACGTTGTTGACCCAAATGATGTTGTTGACGAGCTTGGTGCTGATGTTCTGCGTACATATGTACTCTTCATGGGCGATTATGAAAAGGCGGCTCCGTGGTCAAAGTCATCTGTTAAGGGCTGCAAGAGATTTATTGACAGAGTATGGGCTCTTCAGGATATTCTTACAGATGGCGACAAATATTCAAAAGAGCTTGAAACAGCTTTCCATAAGACAATCAAGAAAGTTACGGAAGATATTGAAAACATGAAGTTTAACACGGCAATCGCCGCGTTGATGACGCTTCTCAATAAAATTTATGATAAGGGCGCTGTCAATAAGGCGGAGCTTAAAACATTCGTAACGCTTCTCAATCCCTTTGCGCCTCACGTAACGGAGGAAGTATGGGAACAGCAGAATTTCGGCGGAATGCTCGCGAACGGCAAATGGGTCGATTTTGACGAGAGCAAGTGCGTTGATGATACAATAGAAATTGTTGCGCAGATTAACGGCAAGGTGCGTTCAAAACTTATGGTTCCTGCCGATATGGAGCAGGCAGATGTTGTTGCGCTTGCGAAGAAAGACGAAAAAATCGCGGAAGCCGTTAACGGCAAGACCATTGTTAAAGAAATCTATGTCAAGGGCAGACTTGTAAATATAGTTGTAAGATAATTTTACCGATTGGCATAAAAAGCGGCGGCAGAGTCAGACGATTATTCGTCGATAATGCCGCCGTAAAGTTTTTTATTGCTGTCAGATTACCTCATATCCTGCATCTGTAACTGCCGAAGTCAGAACAGAAATATCGACTTCTTTCGACAGTTCAATTTCTGCTGTTTTTGCTTCAAGGTCAATGCTGACAGCTTTCACTCCGTCAACAGCTTCAAGAGCTTTCTGAACACGGGCTTTGCAGTGTTCGCACATCATACCTTCAATTTTTAAAGTTTTTTTCATGGTAATTTCTCCTTCGTTTTCAATTATTGTTTTATTGACTGTATTTTCTTTAAATTTTCTGAGCCTGAGGGCGTTTGAGACAACACAAAGAGAACTCAGACTCATGGCAAGCGAACCGACCATCGGATTTAAAAGAATGCCGAAAGCGGGATAGAACGCGCCCGCCGCAAGAGGAATTCCCAGAACGTTATAAAAGAACGCCCAAAAAAGATTCATCTTAATATTTCTCATAACCGCGCGGCTGAGCCTGATTGCGGTTACGGTGCTGCCGAGAGAGCTGTTGGTCAGCACGATATCGGCGGAGTCAACGGCAATATCGGTTCCGCTGCCGACGGCAATACCGGCGTCTGCGCGGGTGAGGGCGGGAGCGTCGTTGATTCCATCGCCCACCATCGCAACCTTTCTGCCTTGCTTCTGCAAAGACTGTATCACGTTTTCTTTGCCTGACGGCATAACCCCGGCAATAATATTTTCTATTCCGAGCTCATCGCCGATTGCCTTGGCGGTGAGCTTATTGTCACCGGTCAGAAGCACTGTTTCAATCCCGCTTTTCTTAAGCGCCTTTACTGCGGCCGCGCTTGTGTTTTTAATTGTATCCGCCTCAGCGATTATTCCGACAATTCCGCTTTCATTTGCGAATATCAGCGGCGTTTTCCCTGACAGAGAAAGTCTGTTCAGAATTTCTGACTGTGTGAATTCAATACCGCTTTCTTTAATAAATGGCTCGTTCCCGCCGATGTATTTTACACCGCCTATTGTGCCTTTTACACCTCTGCCCGAGGCTGATTCAAAATTTTCTGTACTGTAAAGTGAAATGTTGCTTTCGATGGCTTTTTTGACTATCGCTTTACCAAGCGGATGTTCACTTTTACTCTCAAGCGAAGCGGCGATTTTCAGGAGCTCATCTTCATCTGTTTTGAAAGGAATTATATCCGTAACAGACAGTCTGCCTTCGGTTACTGTTCCGGTTTTGTCAAGCACAACAGTGTCGACAGCGTGAAGCACCTCAAGACTTTCTGCTGATTTTATCAGAATACCCATTTCAGCCGCTTTGCCGGTACCCGCCATTATCGCAACGGGAGTAGCAAGCCCCAACGCGCAGGGGCATGAAATCACAAGAACCGAAACAGCGCAGTTAAGAGCAAATTCAAAATCCTTGCCGGCAATCAGCCATATTACTGCGGTAAGTACGGAAATCACCATGACGACGGGAACAAAAAAGCCGCTGATTTTATCAGCCAGTCTAGCGACAGGTGCTTTTGAATTGCCGGCTTCATCAACCATTTTAATAATCTGAGCGAGGGTGGTATCATCGCCGACCTTTGAGGCGGTGAAATTGAAACTGCCGCTTTTATTGACAGTTGCCGAAATCACGCTGTCTCCCGCTGATTTATGAACAGGTACGCTTTCACCTGTAATCGCGCTCTGGTCGACATATCCGCTGCCGGAAATTACTTCTCCGTCAACGGGAATACTGTCTCCCGGACGTATAACTACGGTGTCGCCGGGATTAATATTTTCCGACAGAACGGATATTTCCTTTCCGTCTCGAATGATATTGGCTGTTTTAGGCGCGAGAGCCGCTAATTTTTCGAGTGCTTCGGATGTTTTGGTCTTAGAACGCGCTTCAAGAAATTTGCCGACGGATACGAGGGTCAGAATCATTGCGCTTGACTCAAAATAAAGCGAGTGGGCATATCTGTGAAGAAGCTGGGCGTTACCAGTTTTAACTGCCTGCATCATGCGGTAAATTGCGAAAATCCCGTATAAAAATGATGCCGATGAGCCGATAGCCACAAGCGAGTCCATATTGGGAACTCTTTTAAAAAGAGCCTTGAAGCCTGAAATAAAAAACTTTTTGTTGAGAATAAGAACGGGAGCTGATATCAGAAGCTGGGTAAACGCCGAAATCAGAGCGTTTTCCGCACCCATAAGAAACGACGGCAGCGGTAAACCCGCCATAGCGCCCATGGAAACATACATAAGCGGAATAAGCAGAATAATTGAAAAGACCAGCCGAAGTTTTCTGCCTGAGATATCGCTGTCTTCCCGTGAACGATGTTCATTCCATTGCTTTTTTGACTGTGAATCACGCATATCCTCCGATGCTGTATATCCTATTGAAACGACACTTTGAATTATATCGTCAGAGCCGATTTCACTTTCGTCAAAGCTTACCTGCATCCGGCCGGTCAGCAGATTTACCTGTACGCTTTCAACTCCGTTAAGCCTGCTTACAGTTTTTGTGACATTCGCCTGGCAGGCGGCGCAGGTCATACCGCCTACGGTAAATTTTTTATCAGTCATTTTTATCACCATTGATTATTGTTTAGTATTAATATAACCATAAAATCAAAAACTGTCAATAATTACGGACTTATCCGGTTATATTTACAGGAAAGTGTTCATATATTTGTGTAAAGAACATAAGTGAAAAGGTGATTTTATGGCAATGGAATACAATTTAAGCAGCACGTCTGAAATAAGCACAATTTTTGAAGGTTCATGTGAGCAGGCGGTGGATTGTGAAATAAATCTGCCGGACTACTGCGCTGATATTCTGAGAATTCTTAAATGCACTGTTACGCCGTGCGTTGTTTCCTCAAAAATATCCGGCGACAGAGCCTGCGCCGACGGCAACGCTCTTATGAGAATAATATACTGCGATGAAAACGACTGCATCTGTTCCGTTGAGCAGAACATTCCGTTTTCAAAATATGTTGAAACAGGCTCGGACAATGACGGTGCTTTGTTTGTTTCTTCAAAAGCCGAATATGTCAACTGTCGCGCTGTCAGCCGCAGAAAAGCGGAAATTCACGGCACGATGAGATTTATTTTTAAAATAATGAAAGCTGTCAGCACTGATTTTGCGGATTCTGTTATAACCGACGGTGTTCAGACAAAGGGCGGAACGGTCGAATACAGTAGTGCGACCGCCTGCGAATGCAAGCTGTTTCCCGTTAACGAAACCGCGGAGCTGCCGTCTGACTATCTCCCTGCACAGAGAATAATCAACACAAGTGCCGTACCTGTTTTAAATGAAGCGAAAGTAATAAAGGGCAAGCTGCTTCTGAAGGGTGAAATAACCGCAGGCATCATTTACTGCTGTGATAAAAACGCGGGGGAGTGCGTAAGGTTTGATTATGCAATCCCTGTTAATCAGGTCGTTGACGCGGCGGGAATCAGCGACAACGGCTTTGCCGATGTATGCATGAAAATAAGCAGCTGTGATATTTCAGCCCGTGAGGATTCAGGCGGCGAACAGAGACTGTTTGACATTAATCTTGTTGTATCCGCTGAAATTAAAGCATATGAGAAAAAGCAGTCTTCATATATCTCAGACGCGTACAGTACGGGCGGGGAACTTAAAGCTGTGTATAAGGAAATGAATTTTTATAAGCATATCAGCAGTATAAACGATACTTTTACCTGCTCGAACTCCTTTGATTTTTCAGCTGTTTCGGCTCAGAAGCTGTGTGCCGTATGGCCGGGTGAGCCGGAAATTAAGCCGCATGATGACTCTGACGGCATATTGAAAGGAAAAATGCCTGTTTATTTTATTCTTTCAGACCATGAAAACAAGCCTGTTTTCTGCGAAAGAGAGTTTGACTTTGAGTATAAAATCCGAAACGGTCAGCTTATGGGCGCACCGTGCGTTGCGGCCGCGGGATACACATATTCCGCGTTGGCAGACGGCAAAACTGATTTAAAGGCGGAATTAATTATATCGGCTGATTCATTCTCTTTACAAAAAGAAAGAGTGATGATTTCAGCTGACATAGATTATGAGAATTCATCCTGTCCCAAATGCGGAGTCGTTGTATATTTCCCTGACGAAAACGAAAAGCTCTGGGATATTGCCAGAAAATACGGCACCACAGAGCAGGCGATAATGAAAGAAAACGGAATATCAGATGAATTTTTAGCTTTCGGCAAGCCGCTGATTGTTCCGTGTTCATAATTTACACTCGGGTTTACGCACAGCTTCATTGTGCGGTACTGCCTTAAATAATGCGGCGGAGGGCAAACGCTTTCCGCCGCTAATCAATTATGATAAACTATTTTAACTGCGCGAAGACCTTGCCCGCAAGTGCGATTTCCTCTTTGAAGTCTTCACAGCCCGCTTCAATTGAGCAGCGTTCACAGCCGGCAAATTCAAGAGCGTCAATGAAGCCTTTATAGTCAAATTCATTTATATCTTTCGGATAATACCGCTTGTGTGAGCCGTCATTCGGAGGATAAGAAATGTGAGCGTGCTTTAAATTGCCCTTAAGGTCTCTTATATCATCGTATGTATCGCCGGATTCAACCATATGAAAAATATCGGCAAGACCGAAAATATTGTCTTTACCGGTTGAAGCGGCAAGCATTACGCCCTCTTTCACGGTGTTGAAAATATTGCATTCTTTATATCTGAGCGGCTCAACTACAACGGTAATACCGTATTTTTCGGCGATGGGGGAAATAACATCGGAAAGAACGGCACTTACATTTCTGAATCCGTCTTTAAAAGTAATGTTTTCGGTAACACATCTTGCTCTGCCTGAGCCGAGAACAACGGTTTTTATTCCTATTTCGGCACCGCGCCTCATACCTTTTTCAACATACGCGGCAAGAGCTTCTTTATCACAGCTGCTGTCGGCGATGGGAAATTCACTCGGGATAAAGCAGTTTGCCGATTCACATTTTATTCCGGCTTCTGCCAGAGCCTTTTTCGCGTTTTCAAATTCTTCATCTGAGAAGCCTGAGAGATGACCGAAATTGCATTCTGCATAATCGAATCCGGCCTCAACGGCATATTTTAATCTCTGAGCATCATCAATGCCCGTGCAAACACCAAATCTCATAATAATACCTCCGAATATTTATCAATAAACATATTTTACACTATTTCCGCAAAAATTTCCACATATTTTTTAATCTTTTCAGAGTATATATATTGCGGAGGTGCTTTTAAATGAAAAAAATAATCAGTCTGTTTATAATATGTGTTATTTTATGTACGTCTTTTACGGTGCCTGCTTTTGCCGAAAGCGGTGAAATACCCGTTGAGATTAAGGCGAAAGCGGCGGTGCTTATGGAGCAGGGAACCGGAAAAGTGCTTATGGAAAAGAATATGAATGAAAAATTATATCCCGCGTCTGTTACAAAAATTATGACAATGCTGCTTGTAAGTGAAGCTCTTGACAGCGGAAAAATCTCTTTTGATGATAAAGTGACGGCAAGCACTAACGCCGTAAAAAAAGGCGGTTCTCAGATTTGGCTCAAAGAGGGAGAGGTGATGACTGTTGACGAGCTGTTCAAGGCTATGGCGGTTTACAGTGCGAATGATGCCTGTGCCGCGCTGGCTGAGCTTGTTGCGGGCAGTGAAGAAGCGTTTATAGTTATGATGAACGAAAGAGCCTCTGAGCTTGGAATGAAAAACACTCACTTTGAAAACTGCACGGGGCTTGACGATACGGCTGAAAACCATAAGACCACAGCATATGATATCGCTCTTATGGCGAGAGAGCTTATGAATCACGAATTTATCACAAAATATACTACTATATGGATGGATACTTTGAGAAACGGAGAAACGCAGCTGGTCAATACGAATAAGCTTGTCAGATTTTATCAGGGCTGCACGGGACTTAAAACAGGCACAACCTCAAAGGCGGGCTGCTGCCTTTGCGCCACCGCTGAAAGAGACGGGACCTCACTTATTGCCGTGGTTCTCGGAAGCGACAGCAGTTCCGACCGCTTTGACAGCGCTAAAGCCATGCTGAATTACGGCTTCGCTAACTGGACTTCATTTGTGCCGAAGGTCAGTGAAAATCTACTTGCGGATGTAAATATTTCAATGGGCAGAGAACGAAAAATAACACCGCGGCTGCCTGCTGATTTCAGTGTGCTTATTCCTAAGGGAAAAGAAAGCGAAATAACTCAGGATATAACGCTTGCATCAAATGTTGAAGCACCTGTGGAGTCAGGACAGACTCTCGGCAGAATAAATATCAGTCTTGACGGCAAGGCACTGGCTTCATATAATCTTTGCGCCCCGTATTATGTTGAAAAAATAACATTCAGATCTGTTTTTAAAGATTTGATTAAAACTTTTTCAAAATAATTTGTAATTTAACACAAAAATTATTATTATTCGCTTGCAAAACCCGTAGATTCAGGTTATAATAAACAAAAATGGTATCTTATTAAACTGGAGGCATATGTAATGCCATTAAATCTTAACACGAATTATATCAGAAGCTTTGTTTCTGATGACGAGCTTGACTCCATCAGACCTGAAATAAAAAAAGCTCATGGGCTTCTTATGAGCGGGAATGGTGCGGGTAATGACTTCCTGGGCTGGCTCCGTCTGCCTGAGGATTATGACAAATCCGAATTCAAGGCAATAAAAGCAGCCGCGCAAAAGATTCAGGGCAATTCCGAAGTCCTTATCGTTATAGGCATCGGCGGTTCATATCTCGGCGCGAGAGCGGTTATTGAGTTTATCAAGTCACAGAATTACAACGCGATGCCGAAAAACACACCAGATATTTATTTCGCAGGAAACACAATCAGCTCACGTTCGCTTTCTGAGCTTAAATCTGTTATTGGTGACCGTGATTTCAGCGTTAATGTTATTTCAAAATCAGGCACCACGACAGAACCTGCCGTTGCGTTCAGAATTTTTAAAGAAATGCTCGAGGAAAAATACGGCAAAGACGGCGCGAAAGAAAGAATTTTCGCCACAACCGATAAAGAAAAAGGCACTCTCAAAAAGTTTGCAGATTCTGAGGGCTGGCAGACGTTTGTTGTTCCCGATAACGTAGGGGGCAGGTATTCGGTTCTCACAGCGGTAGGTCTTCTCCCCATAGCTGTTGCGGGTATTGATATTGACACTCTTATGCAGGGCGCTTATGACGCGATGAAAAAATACAGCGACGGCGATATTGACAGTAATGACTGCTGTAAGTACGCCGCGCTCAGAAACATTCTTTACCGCAAGGGCAAAAAGGTTGAATTGATGGTAAGCTATGAGCCGTCGTATACCATGATGAACGAATGGTTCAAGCAGCTTTACGGTGAGAGCGAGGGCAAAGAAGGCAAGGGCATTTTCCCCGCGTCTGCGATTTTTTCAACAGACCTTCACTCAATGGGTCAGTATATTCAGCAGGGCGAAAGGCATCTTTTTGAAACGGTTGTTGTTTTCAAAAATTCACTCAGCGAGGTTGTTATTGATGAAGACAAAGACAATGTTGACGGTCTTAATTTCCTTGCCGGCAGAAATCTTTCGTTTGTTAATGAAAAAGCGTTTGAGGGTACCGTTCTTGCCCACACGGACGGTGGAGTTCCAAATATTGTTATAGAGCTTGATGAAATGAATGAATATGACCTCGGTACACTTATTTATTTCCTTGAGAAATCCTGTGCCGTCAGCGGCTATGTTCTCGGAGTGAATCCGTTTGACCAGCCGGGAGTTGAAAGCTATAAGAAAAATATGTTCGCTCTTTTAGGCAAACCGGGCTATGAAGAGCAGAAAGCGGAGCTTGAAAAGAGACTCGGCAGATAAATTTGTTTAATCTTCGTGTAAAACACGGATTTTAAAATATATTTAGGAGGACTAATATATGATTACCCTTATTTTAGGCCGTAAAGGCTCAGGCAAAACAAAATTACTTATTGAAAAGGTTAACGAGGCTATTGAGGCTTCCAACGGCAACGTTGTATGTATAGAAAAACAGCCCAAGCTTACTTATGATGTTAATTACCGTGCGCGTCTTGTTGATACAGACCATTACGGTGTAAGCGGATTTGAGGCTTTCTACGGATTCCTTTGCGGCGTATGCGCGGGCGACCATGATATAACAGATATCCTTATCGACGCAACGCTCAGAATCGGTTCACGTGATTTTGACGAGCTTTGCTCATTCCTTAAAAAGGTTGATGCGCTGAGCAAAAACCATGTTGCCGAAAAGAATTTTACATTCACAATTTCGGCAGACGAAGAGGAGCTTCCCGCAGAGATTTTCACATTCTGCAATAAGCTTTGATTTAAAGTTATCAAATTTTAAAAATATTCTGCATGACGGCGGCAATAAGGCTGCCGTCATTATTTTAATAATTAATTTTACATAGTCTTTCTACTTGTTATTTACGGCTTTATCTGATATAATACCGCTGAAACTTTTATGCAAAACGAAAGAGAGATTGTTTTATGGATAAATTTGTTTGTTTTTGTGACAGCAAAGGTGAGAAAATTAAAAAACTCTGTTCTGCATTTTATAAAAAATCTGTCAGTATCAATGACAGATTTTCAAAAAACAGCAAAGCAAATATTGCTATTATTTTTGTTATTGCAGTCATTAGTTTTTTGATGATGTTTCTTATGAATTCCAATACTCCGTATGTCGCAGAGGATTTTGACTATCACTATATTTTTGCAGATGACGGAAGAAAGGTTACCGATGTGCTTGTCGGCTCGTTTGCCGATATCATCACATCAATGAAAGCGCATTATCGCACCATGAACGGCAGAGTGATTACTCACGCAATAGTTCAGTTAATTATGATGATTGAAAACAAGCCTCTTTTTAATGTGATTAATTCACTGATATATGTACTGTTTACTTTAATTGTTTATAAGCACTGCATCGGCAGGTCTAAAAAGCACAGTGCTGTCGTTTTTCTTTTTGTTAATCTCTCGGTATGGGCGTTTACACCTCAGTGGGGGCTTACCACTGTATGGCTTCTGGGAAGTGTGAATTATCTGTGGATGTCCACTGTCAGGCTGTCTTTTCTGCTTGTTTTCAGGCTTTACGCCGAGGACGGCAGCGACAGACGCACCTTGCTGAAAACAGTTCTGATGCTTTTCGCAGGCGTTATCGCGGGTTCAACCAGCGAGAATATGTCAGCGGCTCTTATAGGCGTAACAGTGCTGATTATTTTTTACTGCCGCTACAAAAAATATAAATTCAGGCCGTGGTTTGTCACGTCTCTTATCGGCGAAGTTGCGGGATACCTTTTCATGTTTCTGGCTCCCGCAAATTCAGTGCGCGTAGGCAAAACAAGTGGATACGGAAACTCACTTCCGGCAAGGCTTGTAAATGTTCCGGCGAATTTTATTTATTTTCTTGCTCCGCTTATCGGTTTAGGCATTGTTTTTGCTCTTGTGCTTGTTTTCAATAAGAAGAAGCCCGTGTTCGGTATGCCCGTGCTGTTTTTTATCGGAGCGCTCGGTTCAGCGGGCGTAATGCTTGCGATACCGTTTTTCCCTGAAAGAGCGTGGTTCGGTTCGGTGATTTATACAGTTATAGCGGTAGGTATGCTACTTTACAGAACTTGCGAGGTGGAGAATCTTTACAGGCAGCTTGTGTCTGTCGCGGCGGTTTTCTGTATACTTTGGGCGATGACGAGTTATCTTAAAGCCTTTGAAAGCGCAAGTGAATACATGAATCGTGTAAATGAGCGTGTGGAATATATAGAGGAGCAGAAAAAAGAGGGGAATTATGACCTTGAATTAGCGAATATTACACTTATGAATAAACACGCGCCTATGTACAGCTGGACGGATATAGGAAGAGAACCGGATGATCCGCAGCACATCAGCATAGCTCAGTATTACGGACTCAACAGTATAAACTGGAATAAGGAATACATTATTATAAAATGAATTAACGGGGGCGCGTCGCGCTCCTTTTATATTATCGTAATATCTTTGTCATAAACACGTCCAATGCTTCATATTATTTACAAACGAGTAAATACGGAGGAATGTTTATGACAAGCTCAAATATTTATAACGATATTGCCGTCAGAACAGGCGGCGATATATACATCGGCGTGGTAGGCCCCGTCAGGACAGGAAAATCAACATTTATAAAGCAGTTTATGGATACTCTGGTTATTCCGAACATTGCCGATGACGCGAAGCGGGAGCGTGCGACAGATGAGCTGCCGCAGTCTGCTTCAGGCAGAACTATAATGACAACAGAGCCGAAATTTATTCCCGAGGACGCTGTTGAAATTTCACTGCCCGAAAACGCGGTTTTCAGAGTCAGAATGATTGACTGCGTAGGATATATTGTCCCCGGTTCACTGGGATATATTGAAGATGACAAGCCCAGAATGGTCAAGACGCCTTGGTTCGATAAAGAAATTCCGTTCAATATGGCGGCGGAGGTCGGTACACAGAAGGTTATCAGTGAGCATTCAACTATCGGTCTTGTAGTAACTACCGACGGCACAATAAGCGATATTGGCAGAGAAGATTACGAAGAAGCGGAGCAGAGAGTAATCAGCGAGCTTAAAGAAATCAACAAGCCTTTTGTAGTGCTTCTCAACAGTGCCGAGCCTGACGGTGAAAAGGCTCTTGAGCTGAGCGAAAAACTTTCTGAAAAATACGGAGTTCCGGTTAAAACAGTAAATTGTATGACTCTTGACAGCGAAGGTGTTAAAGATATAATATCGGGAGTTTTATATGAGTTCCCGGTTAAAGAGGTTAAGGTTGATTTGCCCGCATGGGTAATCAGGCTTCCTGATGACTGCGCTGTCAGAACAAAGCTCCGGGAATCCGTAAAATCAGCCGGCGTAAAGCTTGAAAAAGTACGTGATGTAAACACTTTCGCCGAAGAACTTGAAAAATGCGATATAATAAAATCGGTAAAAACCGAGGAAATAAATCTTTCAGACGGTACCGCGAGGCTGAGTGCGGAGGTTGAACGCTCTGTTTTCTATTCTGTGCTGTCAGACGAAACAGGGCTTGACATCGGTGATGATGAGAAGCTTATGGAAAGTATAAAAGACCTTGCGAACGCGCAGAAAGAGTATTTACGCTTCAAAAACGCTATTGATGAGGTGGAGGCGACAGGCTACGGCATTGTGATGCCTACAATCGATGAGCTGAGCCTTGAGGAGCCTGAAATTATGCGGCAGGGCGGCAGATACGGCGTAAGGCTCAAAGCCAGCGCACCGTCTATCCACATAATGAAAGCCAACATAACCACAGAAGTTGCGCCGATAGTAGGTTCCGAGTCTCAGTCTGAAGAGCTTGTAATGTATCTTTTAAAAGAATTTGAAGAAAATCCCGCCAAAATCTGGGATTCGAATATATTCGGAAAAAGTCTGCATGAGCTTGTCAATGAGGGACTTCACAATAAGCTTTACAGAATGCCGGCAAACGCCCGCATGAAGCTTCAGGAAACTCTCGAAAAGGTTATAAACGAAGGCTGCAGCGGACTGATCTGCATAATTCTTTAATATGCGTCTGTCAGAGCTTCTGAAAAATTTAAAGACCGATAAATTTCAGCTTCTCTGACGGATTTGAGTAAAAATTATCACAGCACACCGCAAGAGCTTTTTCTATATTTTCAACTATAACGCAATTATCAAAACCAATCCTTTTTTCACTGATAACAGCCGCCGCGCCTCTTTGAACCGCCTCTTTTGCGTGATATGAGGAATCGTGATTTCTGCCGTTCATACAGAAAAACGCACAGCCTGCTTTCGCAAGTCTTGAATCAGTTGCG
>JAZLLB010000104.1:0-22558 GCA_045597925.1 Acutalibacteraceae bacterium | reverse complement strand
TTTTTCAGCAGTTTTATTCATTTTAAGTTTAGTTTTATTTCTGATTATTCATTAATAAGTACAGTCGGCATTTTGATTATTTCTTCTATTGCTATTTTCATTGTTTGTTCAGTTTTAGCATTGCTACAGATGAACCTTTTTAAAATATTAAAAGTTGATTACTGTTGCGATAAGATAACTTTATTTTTGAAAAATTCTTATTTAAAGCTTTTTGGAGGAATAATGAATGATCGGTGACAGATTACAAACAAAAGTATTAAGCGTTCAGATTATTTCCAATGCCGATGAAAGTCTTTTAAAAAAGCTTGAAGCACCTGAGAGCGTGCGAAGCCTCGGGATAATAACTACGGACTGTGATGATGTTTCTTATGCTGCTCTTGATGAAGCCACAAAAAAAGCAAACTGCTGTGTTGTTTACGCCCGCAGTATGTACGCTGGTTCTTCAAACGCTTCAACGAAGCTTGCAGGCGAATTTATCGGTATTCTCGGTTCACCTGACCCTGCTGAAGTCCGTTCAGGCATCAAAGCGGCTGTCAGCTATATTGAAAATGATGCTGCTTTTTACAGCGCTAACAGCGATGATTCTATTGTGTATTTTGCTCATTGTATTTCGAGAACAGGCTCTTATCTTTCCGAACAGGCTGAAGTTCCCGAAGGTACGGCAATGGCTTATCTTATTGCGGCACCGTCTGAAGCAATCTGTGGCATGGATGCCGCATTAAAGGCGGCAGATGTAGAGATGCGTGTGTTCTACGGTCCTCCGTCAGAAACAAACTTTGCGGGCGGTCTGCTCACAGGCGACCAGGCGGCATGCAAGGCGGCGTGCGAAGCGTTTGCCGACAGAATCTGCAAAATGGCAGATAATCCTATTGATACAGAAGAGGAGATATAATTATGGGTTTAGATCGTGATTTACAGTCAATTCAGGAAGTCAGAGATTTAGTCGCGAACGCGAAAATCGCTCAGAAAGAGCTCTCGGCCTTTTCTCAGGAGCAGATTGACCGCATAATATGCGAAATAGCAAAGGACTGCGCCGCGAACGCTCAGACTCTTGCGAAGATGGCTGTTGAGGAAACAGGCTTCGGTGTATGGGAGGATAAGGTTCTTAAAAATCTTTTAGGCAGTACCATTACGTATGACAGCTGCAAAAATATGAAAACAGTCGGCATTATCAGTGAAGACTGTGAGAAAGGAATTATCGAGGTCGGCGTACCGATGGGTATAGTTGCCGCTCTTATTCCGTCAACAAATCCCACATCAACAACGATGTATAAATCCATTATATCCATAAAGGCGGGCAACGCGATTGTTGTAAGTCCGCACCCGAATGCCAAGAACTGCATACTCGAAACGGTTAAGATTATTCAGGCGGCGGCAAAAAGAGCGGGTGCGCCCGATAATATCGTTCAGGCGATAAGTTTGACAACAATCGAGGCTACAAACACGCTTCTTAAGCATCGTGATATCGGCGTTATTCTCGCGACAGGCGGCGAAGCCATGGTTCGCGCGGCATACAGCTCGGGCAACCCCGCAATCGGCGTGGGTCCCGGAAACGGACCCGCTTATATCGAAAGAACAGCGGATATTCCGCTTGCTGTTAAACGTATTTTTGACAGTAAGACGTTCGATAACGGCACAATCTGCGCTTCTGAGCAGAGTATTGTTACGGAAAGCTGTATAAAAGAAAAGGTTGTCGCCGAGGTTAAACGTCAGGGCGGATATTTCCTCAATGAGGAGGAAACCAAAAAGCTCTCGGGCTTCATTCTCAGAGCGAACGGAACAATGAATCCGAAAATTGTCGGCAAGAGCGCGAAGGTTATCGCCGATATGGCGGGATTTTCCATTCCCGAGGGTACAAGAGTTCTTGTTTCGGAGCAGACGGAGGTCAGCAAGACAAATCCGTATTCAAGAGAAAAGCTCTGCCCGATTCTCGCGTTCTACACTGAAAG
This sequence comes from Acutalibacteraceae bacterium, assembly GCA_045597925.1. Taxonomy (GTDB): domain Bacteria; phylum Bacillota; class Clostridia; order Oscillospirales; family Acutalibacteraceae; genus CAG-488. Next base: position 20,609 of record JAZLLB010000104.1, on the reverse strand, counting down.
CAGCTGGGAATCAGCCTGCGAAAGATGTATGCAGATACTCTATAACGAGGGTGTAGGTCATACAATGACTATACATTCGCAGAATAAAGATGTTATTAAGGAGTTCGCGCTTAAAAAGCCCGTATCAAGGCTTCTTGTCAATACTCCCGGCGCGCTCGGCGGCGTAGGTGCTACAACAAATCTTTCACCCGCGCTTACATTGGGCTGCGGAGCTGTCGGCGGCAGTGCGACATCAGACAATATTTCACCGCTCAATCTTATAAATATCAGACGTGTCGCTTTCGGCGCGAGAGAAATCGAGGAAGTAAGGGGTACGAATCCCGTTCCCGAAAAGGTTTCAGCACCTGTTGCGCAGGCAGCCGTTAAAAAAGCTGTTTACGGCAGTTCATTCAATGAACCCATAAACGCCGGATACGATGAATATATTAAACGCAGCAAGGTCAACGCTCATGTTGATATGAACAGGTCAGCGGACTGCTGCCCGAAAAAAGATATCACTTCAAAGGAAGTTGAGGATATCACAAAAGAAATTCTTCGCCGTTTAGGCAAATAAATCTGTTTGATAAGGCATAGCCTTTCAATATAAATTACAAAAATATTTTTAGGAGGAAAATCTCATGGCAACATTACAGGCACTCGGAATGATTGAAACAAAAGGACTCGTAGGCTCAATTGAGGCTGCGGACGCAATGGTTAAGGCCGCTAACGTAAACCTTATCGGTAAGGTACACGTAGGCGGAGGTCTTGTTTCCGTTATGGTAAGAGGCGACGTCGGAGCTGTTAAGGCCGCGACAGACGCGGGCGCGGCGGCTGCTTCAAGAGTAGGCGAGCTTATTTCCGTTCACCTTATTCCCAGACCCCACAACGAGGTTGAGTATATACTTCCCACACTTGATAACTGCGACCGTCAGTAATCATTTAATCTGATCGGCAGTTTCCGCCGAGAATTTACCTGATAAAGAAAGGAGGATGCGTTTTGGAGATTTTAACCGAAGCTGATTTGCGCAGCGGAAAAGTTTCATGCAAAGACGGTAAAATAACCGTTGAGGAAGGTACTTTTATCACTCCGCTTGCGAAGGAATATATCAGAGACCGCGGAATTGAAGTTGTTTTCAGAAACAGCGGCGGTTCAGGTGGAAGCTTCGGAAAAGGAGTTATGAGCTATACGCCCATACCCAAAACAGGGAGCAGCAGGTTTGTTGATTATGAAACCGGTAAGGGATATTCCGAAAAGCCGGAGCATATGACTCATCTGAGAGAAAATATTCTTGTTCCCAAAAATCATCCGCGCATTCTCTTACGGGGTAAATTTGACAGCCTTGAAGCACTTATTATGCAGACTCAGATTATCGCGCTTGACGAAGGATATAAAAATATCGCCGGGGAGCTTGATGAGGTAATGGGCTTTGTGCAGATTCTTCTCGCTTGTGAAGTCAAAGACGAACCCGTTCCGGAAATCAAAATTTTCGGCATGAATTCCCAGCGTCTTCGCTATGTTTCTCATCATTTAACTGAAGAATTCGGTATTCAGCATTCAGTTCCTCATTATTCTATGGGGAAGGTGTGCGTTGCTCTTAATTCTCTGCGTACTTTTATAAGAGAAACCGAGCTTTCGGCTGTAAACGCTTTTACGGCAGATGACGGAAAAATCGAAAGAAACGATATTGTTGAAGCGCTGAACAGATTAAGCAGCTGTGTTTACATTGTTTTCTGCAAAAAAGTTGCCGGTCAGTACGATTAAAGGTGGTACGTTATGAACGAAAACGAAATCAGAGCGATTGTCAGCCGTGTTCTGGCTGATATGAGCGGGGAAAAGAAAGAAATTCCCATTGAATCATCTGCAAGACATGTACATCTTACAAAAGAAGCCGTTGAAGCTCTTTTCGGCAGGGGCGTGACCCTTACTAAAAAAAGAGATTTATCTCAGCCGGGCGAATTCCTCAGCGAGCAGAGGCTGAAACTCGTTACCGCGAAGGGAGAAATAGCGAATGTCGCTGTTCTCGGTCCCGAAAGAAAAGCCGTTCAGGTTGAGCTTTCAATGACGGACTGCCGTTCTCTCGGTATAAAAGCACCCGTCAACCTTTCAGGCGATTTAACAGGCGCGGGTGATGTGTATCTTGTAAGTGAAAACGCTGTTTACGACGCGAAGCAGAGCGTAATCGTGGCTCAGAATCATGTTCATATGACACCTGCCGACGCTGAGTATTACGGAGTCCGGGACTCTCAGAGCGTCAGGGTAACGGTGAATACCGCGCGCCCCGTAACATTTGACAATGTTGTTATACGTGTCAGCCCGAAATTTTCGCTTGCTATGCATATTGATTTTGACGAGGCGAACGCCTGCTGTCTCTCAAAGGATTCCACAGGCAGACTCTCATTATAATTCAGAGGATTGATTATGGAAAATTTATCTTATGACGCTTTGGTTGAGCTTATCACCAAAGAGGTTCTCAAGGTGCTTTCTGAAACAAAAGCCATGTCTGTTGATTGCGGCGGAAATGTTGATAAACGCCCTTTGGCACTTGTTATCGGTGACGTAAACTCACTGCCGTCATTCGCGTGTGAAAAATACAGATTCGCGGATATCGGGGAATATAAAGGTGATATTTCCTGCTTTGACAGTGTATTTATCGCTTCGGTTTCGTGCGCTCAGCTTGCGGACTGTGCTTTGGGCAGGGATTCCGATGCTGTCTCATGCGCTGTGATACATGCTTTTTTAAGCGGCAGAAAGGTATATCTGCTTGAATCCGCACTTCCTCACAGAGCATACAGAGAAACCGCGAACAGAAAGTTTTACTCTGTTCTTGAGGGATATGTGAATACTTTGCGCTCGTTCGGCGCGGAGGTTATCCGTGAGCAGTGGTTCGGCAGGAATCTCAATAAAGACGCAATTGAAGATAATTCCGTTGACAAGGTTATTACCGAAAAGCTCGCGCTTTCTCTTTGTGAAAAATGCGGCGGCGGAATTGTACGTCTCAGAAAAGGCACGGTAATAACGCCGTCAGCGAAAGATATTTTCAATCATTCTGAAGTAAAAGTTGAATTTGTTGATTAGGAGGTAGCCCCATGATAATTTGTCAGGTTATAGGCCATGTGTGGGCAACCAAAAAAGAAGAAACACTCCTCGGTCAGAAGCTGATGGTGGTTAAGGAAGTTGAAACCAACAAAACAGACGGTGATACTTTCGTTGCCGCTGATGTTGTAGGCGCGGGAGTCGGTGAGCAGGTGCTTGTTGTCAGCGGAAGCACCGCCAGACGAGCACTGGGAAGAGACGATATTGCCATTGACTGCGTTATCGTCGGAATAATTGATACACTTGAGGTTGACCGCGAAGCGGCACAGAATGCGAAAAAGCTGGTGAAATAATTGAATTTAACCGATAAAATTTTTAATGCCGGTATTGTCGGGTGCGGCGGTGCGGGATTCCCGACACACGTTAAATACAGCGCCGCGAAGGTTGAGCATTTTATCATAAATGCCGCCGAATGTGAGCCGCTTCTGAGAACCGACAGATACATAATGTGCAATTACGCAAGAGAGATTATTTCCGCCTGCGATGCGGTTTGTGAGCAGCTCGGAGCGGAGGACTGTACTATCGCTCTTAAAAGCGCGTATAAGGAAGAAATTGCTTCTCTTGAGGTGGCTGTTCTCGGTCTCGGTTCAAAGGTCAGACTTCATACTATGGACAGCTTCTATCCGGCGGGCGATGAGCAGGTTATCGTTCACGAGGTTGCGGGCAGGGTAGTGCCTGCCGCAGGTATTCCTCTTGACGTGGGCTGTGTTGTTTCCAATGTGGCTACAATGCTTGCTGTTTGTGACGCGATTAAGGATAAGCCGTTTACACATAAGTTTCTTACAATGACAGGTGAAGTCGGTGAACCCACCGTGCTTCATGTTCCGCTCGGCACGAGCTTTTCTGACTGCCTTGAAGCAGCGGGCGGAGCGAATATTGACGATTATTTTGTTATCTGCGGCGGTCCCATGATGGGTAAACCGCTTACAAAAGAAGATGCCGCCAAAGCTGTTGTTACCAAAACAACCTCGGGCTTCATTCTTTTACCAAACGGCGGCAGACTGCCGTCGGTACATAAGACACCGATTCAGCATACAATCAACAGAGCTAAATCGGCGTGTATTCAGTGCACATACTGCACTCAGCTTTGCCCGAGACATATGCTCGGACACCCCATAGAACCGCATAAAATCATGAGAAAGATTGCCAGCGGTTCAATCGAAAGCCTTGCTGATTCTCCCGAAGCGGTCAACGCTCTGCTTTGCTGTGAATGCGGCGTATGCGAGCTTTTCGCCTGCCCGATGCAGTTACAGCCGAGAAAGGTAAATTCTCTTCTGAAAAAAGAACTCGGCAAGAGGGGAATCAGATATCCGAAATCAAATGAGGAATATACTCCCGACCCCAACAGGGAATTGAGAAAGATTCCCTCTAAACGTGCGGCTAACCGCGCCGGAGCAGGAGCATATTATGATTATAAAATTAAAACTTGCAAAGAATTCACACCATCTGAGGTTGAAATCCCTGTCAGACAGCATATCGGCGTTCCCGCTGAGCCTGTTGTAAACGCGGGAGACAGCGTTAAATGCGGTCAGCTCATAGCGAAATGTCCTGACGGAAAAATGGGCGCGAATATCCACGCTTCTGTTGACGGAACGGTTAAATCAGTCGGTGATGTGATTATTATAGAAACAAAGTAGGTGAAGAGTTATGTATGAAACAATAGGATTTCTTGAATTAAACAGTATCGCTAAGGGTATCGAAGCGGCAGACGCTATTCTCAAAGCCGCGGAAACGGAGCTTTTATTCGCGAGAGCGGGCTGTCCCGGTAAGTATTACATTCTCTTTACCGGTGAGGTTGCCGCCGTCACCGCTTCAATTGAAGCAGGCGCGCTTATAGGCGGTGCGAATGTAGTTGACAAGTGCGTTATTCCGAGAGTTCATCCTCAGGTTATCGCCGCGATAAACGCCGCTGTTTCTCCCGTAACAACAAACGCTATCGGTGTTATGGAATTTTTCAGCGTTACCGCCGCGGTGTACGCTGCTGACGCGGCCGTTAAAGCGGCTGAGGTTAATCTTATGGACGTAAGACTCGGCACAGGCATCGGCGGCAAATCATTTGTGATTCTTACAGGCGAGGTAGCGGCTGTCAATGAGTCTGTAAACTGCGGAATCAACACCCCGAACGCGGACGGAATGGTAGTTTCAAGCGTTGTTATTCCCAATCCCAGACCCGAGATTTTTGATTCGCTTATGTAATCAGAGGTAGCTTAAAATGTCAGACTCGTTTGAAAATAAACAGAGAATAATTCAGGAGTTTGTGCCGGGTAAGCAGGTCACAATGGCTCACCTTATCGCGAACCCCGAAGATGATTTATATAAAAAGCTCGGCGTTGTCAGCAAAAAGCGCGGGGCTTTGGGAATTATGACAATCACCCCGAGTGAAGCGGCGATTATCGGTGCCGATGTCGCAACTAAGGCGGCGGACGTTGATATTGTTTTTGTTGACAGATTCAGCGGTTCGCTCGTTATCTGCGGTGATGTCGCGAGTGTTGAAGCTGCGCTGAAAGACGTTCTTTCAACTCTTTCAAATGTTCTGAAATTTGCTTCAACTGAAATTACAAGGACATAATTATGAAAAAAGTAATGCTGATAGGCTCCAGTACCTGCGGCAAAACAACCCTTTGCCAGCGGCTCAACGGAATGAAAATCGAATATCAGAAAACGCAGACAATCGGCGTTATCAATAACACAATCGACACTCCCGGCGAGTATCTCGAAAACCGTCAGCTTTATAAGGGCATAATCGTTACGGCGGCTGACAGTGATCTGATACTGTTTCTGCAGGACGCGACCGATGAACGGTTCCGTTTTTCACCGGGTCAGGCGGCGTTTTTCAATGTTCCCGTTGTCGGTGTTGTGAGCAAAATCGACATTGCGACAGATGAACAGATAAACGACGCCGTTGAGCTTCTGGAGCTTGCCGGCTGCGAAAAAATCTTTCTGACAAGCGCCGTAACAGGCGAAGGCGCAAAGGAGCTTCTTGATTTTCTTGAAAGTGAAGATGAAGAAGAATAAACTGCTGATTAAATTTAATAATATATGAAGGTGTTTACAATGAAAATCGAAAACATGGAAAAGTACAGGGGAGTTTACGCTCTGCTTCTTACTGCTTTTAACGAAGACAAGTCAGTTGACTATGACGGATATGCCGCGTACGTTGAATGGCAGGCCGCCAACAGACCTCATTATCTTTTCCCTGTATGCGGAAGCTCTGAAATGGCTTCTCTCACGCTTGACGAAAGAATTAAGGTTGCCGCGACCGCTGTTAAACATTCAAACGGTGTTCCCTGCTTCGCTACCGCAAACCTCGAGCCGTCGTGGTTCGCTCAGATTGAGGAAGTTAAGCGCATGGAGCAGACAGGCGTTGAGGGTCTTGTTTTTGTAACAAAAGGCTACGGCAATGATGACGAAAGAGTTGTTACATATCTTAATGAGCTTGCTCAGCACGCGACTCTTCCCATTCTTATTTATGAGTTCCCCGGCTTTCAGCCTCATAAGATTTCAGGTAAGGCGTACGGTGAGCTTGCAAAAACCGGCAGATTTGTCGGCATAAAAGATACAACCTGCACCATGCCTTTAATTAAAGATAAAATCGCCGTTCAGGGTGAAACGGGAGTTATGCAGGCGAATATTCCTTATCTTCTTGAAGCGTACGAAGCGGGCGCGAGAGGGGTTGTTGCCACTCCCACATCATGCGGAGCGGGACTTTTCAGAAAGATGTATGATGAGTTCTTTGTTGATAAAGACTATGAAGCCGCGAAAAAGACATATGAACATATCATTCTTCTTGACCAGGCTATTGACAGCGGATTCATGGCAAGCGCGAAATATCTCTGCCAGCTTCAGGGCGTTCCTATGACATATGTTACAAGAGGCAATCATAACCTTTCTGAGTGCAGACTCAAGAGTATAAGAACATTTTATGATTATGCAAAATCAAACGGAATTTTAAAATAAAACGAGGTAATTTATGACAAAGCGTTATCTTATTATCAATGCGGACGATTTCGGAATGTGTCTTTCCCAGAACGAGGCGACATTTGAGCTTTTTGAGCGTGGAGGCATCACTTCCGCTTCATTAATGACACCGTGCGGCTGGGCGAAGCATGCCGTCAGATGGTGTCAGAAGCATAAACAGTATTCTGTCGGTGTACATCTGACATTCACAAGCGAATGGGGCGGTTACCGCTGGGGACCTGTTTCAGCGGCTGAAACGCTTCGTGATTCTGAGGGATATTTCCACCACGAATGTGAGGATTTTGAGGCTCAGTGCGAAATGAAAGATGTTGAAAACGAAATCAGAGCTCAGGTTAAAAAAGCCGAGAGTCTCGGTCTTCGTGTTTCTCATCTTGATACTCATATGGCCGCGCTTTACGGTCTGTGCGGCAATTTTGATTTGATGCCGAAGACCTTTGAGCTTTGCTCTGAGCTGAAGCTGCCTTTCAGAATGTACCGTTTCCCTCATTCCGACTATATTCCGGAAGGGCTTGATTTGCCTATTCCAATGTATGAACGCTTTGTCAGAAATTATTCAAATATAGCGGATATGTACGAGGTTCCGATTCTGGATTACCTCGTTTATCCCGAGTGTCCGCAGGACGTATATAAGGATTTTGAAACATTTAAAAAATTTGTAATCAACAGGCTGGTTAATATTCCCGACGGGGTCAGCGAGGCTTATATTCATCCTTCAATTGAAACAGACGAAATCAAGGCGATTACCGCCCGCTGGTGGAATCGCGTGTGGGAATTTCAGGTGTTTTCCGACCCGCAGACAAGAAAAATTCTTGAAAGCGAAGGAATTGAGCTGATTAATTACGATGACCTTGTTGAGCTGAGAAACCAAAATCTTTAAAGAATTATTTTCGTAATAAATACTTCGGGCATGGATTTGTCCGAAGTATAATCTTATTAAGTGTAACAGGTGATTTTTATGGCAGATTATGAACAGAGCAGAATAAGAGCAGGGGAGCTTCGTGACCTGCTGAATTATCACAGTCATAAATATTATGTTGAAGATGCTCCCGAGATTGAGGATTTCGAATATGATATGATGCTCCGTGAGCTTGAAACTATCGAAGAAAAATATCCTGATTTGTCAACTCCCGATTCGCCTACGAGACGTGTCGGCGGAAAAGCCGACGGTCAGTTTGAGCCTGTTGAGCATGCTGTCAGAATGGAGTCGCTTCAGGACGCTTTCAGTTTTGACGAGCTTCTGGAATTTGACAGCAGGGTTAAGGCTTCGGTGCCTGAAGCACAGTATGTAGTTGAGCCAAAAATTGACGGACTTTCTGTATCAATTGAATATGAAAACGGTATTTTTAAAATCGGTTCAACGAGAGGCGACGGAAACACAGGCGAGAATGTTTCGGCAAATCTCTGCACTGTCGGCTCGATTCCACTTAAAATCAAAAAAAATCTTCCTGAAATCGAGGTCAGGGGAGAGGTGTATATGCCCAGAAAAACCTTCTTTGAAATTGTTGAAAATCAGGAAATTATGGGCGAGACTCCGTTTAAAAATCCCCGTAACGCCGCGGCAGGCTCATTAAGGCAGAAAGACCCTAAAATTACCGCGAAACGAAAGCTGGATATTTTTGTTTTTAACGTTCAGAGAATTAACGGTGAAACATTAAGCGGTCATAAAGAATCCCTTGATTATCTCAAAGAGCTTGGATTTAAAACGATTCCGTTTTATAAAATATGCGATACGATTGACGAAGCGATTGAGGAAATTAAAAATATCGGCAATATGCGCGGCGAGCTTCCGTTTGACATTGACGGTGCCGTAATTAAGGTTGACAGCTTCGCTCAGCGTGAAAAACTCGGAAGCACCGCGAAATTCCCTAAGTGGGCGATTGCGTTTAAATATCCGCCTGAGGAAAAAGAAACCGTGCTTGAGGACATTGAAATAAATGTCGGCAGAACAGGAGTTCTGACCCCCACAGCCGTTCTTTCCCCGGTTTTGCTTGCCGGAACAACCGTGAGCCGGGCAACGCTTCACAATGAGGATTTTATAAAAGATAAAAACATCTGTCTCGGCGATACGGTAATTGTCAGAAAAGCGGGAGATATTATACCTGAGGTGCTGGCTGTTTCAAAGCATAATGAAGACGCCGTTCTGTTTGAGATGCCTAAAATCTGCCCGTCATGCGGGGCTCCCGTTTACCGTGAGGAAGGGGAGGCGGCGGTAAGATGTCTCAATACCGACTGCCCTGCTCAGCTGCTGAGAAATATCATTCATTTCTGCTCACGTGACGCTATGGATATTGAGGGCCTCGGTCAGTCGGTCGCGGAGCTTCTTATAAAAAACGGACTGATAAAAACCCCCGCGGATATTTATTCTCTTAAAGCGGAACAGATTGAAACGCTTGACAGAATGGGCAAGCTTTCGGCTGATAATCTCATAAAAGCAATTGAAAAATCAAAAGAAAACGATGTGGCGAAGCTGATTTTCGCTCTCGGAATACGTCATATCGGTCAGAAAGCCGCGAATCTTCTTGCGGAAAGATTTGTTACCATGCCCGAAATCATGAACGCGGGCGAAGAAGATATCGCCTCGATAGACGGCTTCGGCGGCATAATGGCAAAGAGCGTCGCGGATTATTTCAGTACACCGTCAAACCGTGAGCTGGTTGACGAGCTGATGGCTCACGGGCTGAACATGAAATATCTCAAAGAGGTTAAAGATAATCGCTTTGCGGGCAAGACATTTGTCCTGACAGGCACTTTGTCAAAATACACGAGAAATGAAGCGTCTGAAATTATCGAGAGCTTCGGAGGAAAAACGGCTTCTTCCGTTTCGAAAAAGACAAGCTATGTTCTTGCGGGTGAGGAAGCGGGCAGCAAGCTGAAAAAAGCGACTGATTTAGGCGTTACTGTTATCAATGAAGAGCAGTTTGCAGATATGATTAATACGGTGATATTATGAGTGAGCTTTTTAAAAGAACCGAGCTGCTTCTGGGTAAAGAAGCAACAGATAAGCTGAGTAAAAGCCGTGTTGCCGTTTTCGGAGTCGGCGGAGTCGGCGGATATACCGTTGAGGCTCTGGCGAGAAGCGGTGTGGGCTGCATTGATATAATTGACAACGATATTGTAAGCGAATCAAACATCAACAGGCAGATAATCGCGCTTCACAGCACTGTCGGCAGATACAAGGTTGACGTGATGAAAGAGAGAATCCTCGACATAAACCCCGAGGCAAAGGTGAACGCGTATAAAACATTTTTTATGCCCGAAACAGAAAATGAATTTGATTTTACTCAATATGATTATGTTGTTGACGCGATTGATACCGTAACAGGTAAAATCGCTCTGATTGTAAAAGCCGAAAAAACGGGAACACCTGTAATCAGCTCAATGGGTGCGGGCAATAAGCTGAACCCGGCGGCGTTTGAGGTGTCGGATATTTACAAAACGTCAGTATGTCCGTTGGCAAAGGTCATGCGAAGAGAATTAAAGCAAAGAGGAATAAAAAAGCTCAAGGTGGTATATTCAAAGGAAGTGCCGCTCATTCCCGCTTCAGATGAAGAAAATGAACCGCACAGAAGAAGCACACCGGGAAGCACGGCGTTTGTGCCGTCGGTTGCGGGGCTGATAATCGCGGGAGAAGTTGTTAAGGACTTGGTAAAAAATAATGGACAGAGTATTGACTGAATGTCAGAAAATCGAAAGAAGCATTACAAAAAAATACAGAAAAGAAATCTGGAATCCGTTTGTTAAGGCGGTTAAGAATTATAATCTCATTGAAAAAAACGATAAAATAGCCGTCTGCGTTTCAGGCGGCAAGGATTCAATGCTTATGGCAAAGCTCATGCAGCAGCTGCAAAGACACAGCGAGTTCCCGTTCGGGCTTGAATTTATTGTTATGGACCCGGGATATAACCCGGTTAACCGAAAAAAGATTGAGGACAACGCAAGGCTGCTCGAAATTCCCGTAACCGTTTTTGAAACAGATGTTTTCTTTGTAGCCAACAAAACGGAGCAGAATCCCTGCTATCTTTGCGCGAGAATGCGCAGAGGTCATCTTTATTCAAAGGCGCAGGAGCTGGGCTGCAATAAAATCGCGCTCGGACATCATTTCAGTGACGTTATTGAAACCACGCTTTTGGGTATGCTTTACGGTGCTCAGCTTCAGGCAATGCCGCCAAAGCTCCGCAGTCAGAATTATGAGGGAATGGAGCTTATCCGACCGCTTTACTGCATACACGAAAACGATATTATAAGGTGGAAAAATTATAATTCGCTTGAATTCCTTCAGTGCGCGTGCCGTTTCACGGAAAAAATGAGTGAAAGCGGAGACGGAACAGGCGAATCAAAGCGTCAGGAAATTAAAGAGCTTATAAAAGAGCTGAAAAAAACAAATCCGAATGTGGAAAAGAACATTTTCAATTCGATTCATTCTGTCTGTCTTGATACGATGGTGGGGTATAAATTCGGCGGAAAAGAATTTGATTTTAACGAAAAATACGGCAGAAGTATCGTAAATCAGGATTAAGAAAACACCGCACAAATGAAGTGAATGACACTAAAATACAGGAGCCGCTCCGTTTTCGGAACAGCTCCTCGCTTTTTTATAAAGAATCTACATAATCGCACGCCGCGAGTGCCGCAACAGCACCGTCAGCGGCAGCGGTTGTAACCTGCCTTATGCGTTTTGTTCGGCAGTCTCCGGCGGTAAATATTCCGTCAGTGCCTGTCGTGCAGGTTTCGTCAGACTGTGCGTATCCTCTTTCGTCAAGAGTGATTATGTCTGAAAACGCCTCATTCTGCGGAACAAGCCCGACCGCGAGAAAAAGTCCGTCGAGAGCGATTTCTGATATTTCACCGCTTGCGACATTCTTAAGCGCGGCGCCCTCAAGCTCATTTTCACCTTTATAAGCGTCAAGAACGGTGCCGAGAATAATTTCAACATTATCTTTTGAATAAAGCTGGTCGCAGAGCTTCTTTTCACCAGTGAGAAAATCAAGATTCTGAATCACATATACCTTTTCCGCAAGGTCGGAAAGAAGAATCGCCTCCTGCAAAGCGGAATTTCCTCCGCCGACAACAGCAACGGTCTTATCCTTATAAAAAGCCCCGTCACATACGGCGCAGAAAGATATTCCCCCGCCGATAAGATTTTCTTCATTCGGAAGTCCGAGCAGACGGTGCCTGGCTCCCGTGGCGATAATAACAGCTTTTGCCTGATATTCTTCATCTTCTGTTACAACGGTTTTGATTTCGCCGTTTTTAACTGATATAACCTCAGCTGATTCAACGTCGGCGCCCTGCTCAAGAACCTGCTCAACAAGCTTCTCGGCAAATTCGTTGCCTGTCAGAGAAACAAATCCGGGAATATTCTCTACCTTCGGTGAAAAGGTTATCTGCCCTCCGAAGGTTTCTTTTTCAAGCAGAAGCACGCTTTTATTTGCCCTGCAAGCATACAGGGCGGCGGTCAGCCCGGCAGGGCCGCCGCCGATTATAATTATATCATACATAATCTCACCTGCAGTGTAGTTTTTATTTAAGGAACTTTTTGATTTCCGATACACCCGCGTATTTGCTGACAATGCCGTTTTTTATAACAACAAGTGTGGGAGCCTGTTTAATCGCGAATTTATTGGCGGTGTCCGGGTCTTCATTGGCAAGAATCTTGATATACGGGAACTCCGCTTTATCAAGAGCCGCGCAGGCTATTTTGCAGTTGGGGCAGGTAGCTGTCGCGAAAAGAATAGTTGCGTCTTCGGCATCTTCAACAACAGTTTCTTTCGCCGGAGCTTTTTCACATGCGCAGCCGCTTCTGTTGAGGGTTGAGTTTGCGATATTATAAACTTTTCTGTCTTTATATTCCTGACTTTTGCCATCGTTCCAGTTCTGAATGGGACGGTAATAGCCGGTAATACGGCTGTAAACCTCGGTTTTCGCTCCGCATATCGGGCATCTGAACTGCTCACCTGTAATATATCCGTGATCCTTACAGATTGAATATGTGGGCGACATTGTGTAATAGGGGAGCTTGTAGTTTTCGGCTATTTTTCTTACAAGGTCTGCCGCGGCTTTCCAGTCGGGCAGCTTTTCACCGAGGAAAGCGTGGAAAACAGTACCCGAGGTGTAAAGAGTCTGAAGCTCGTCCTGAATGTCGAGAGCAGAGAAAATATCCTCTGTGAAACCAACGGGAAGATGTGAGGAATTGGTGTAATACGGTGAGCCGTTTTCGTTCGCTGTAATGATTTCGGGATAATGGTTCTTATCGTGCTTAGCGAGACGGAACGCGGTTGATTCAGCCGGAGTTGCCTCAAGGTTGTAGAGGTCGCCGTACTGTTCCTGATAGTCTGAAAGACGTTCACGCATATGATTGAGAACCTCAATTGAGAATTCCTGAGTTTCTCTGCTTGTCATGTCTTTTTTAATCCAGCTCGCGTTAAGACCCGCTTCATTCATGCCGACAAGGCCGATTGTCGAGAAATGGTTGTTGAATGTTCCGAGGTATCTCTTGGTGTAGGGATAAAGTCCGCTGTCAAGAAGCTTTGTGATGACGGTACGCTTGATTTTAAGTGAACGCGCCGAAATATCCATCATTTTGTCAAGACGTCTGAAGAAATCTTCTTTATCTGTTGAAAGGAACGCTATTCTGGGCATATTGATTGTGACAACGCCTACTGAACCCGTGCTTTCGCCGCTGCCGAAGAAACCGCCTGATTTCTTTCTTAATTCACGCAGGTCAAGGCGGAGACGGCAGCACATTGAACGAACATCGCTCGGCTCCATATCACTGTTGATATAGTTTGAGAAATAGGGTGTGCCGTATTTTGCGGTCATTTCAAAGAGAAGACGGTTGTTTTCTGTGTCTGACCAGTCAAAATCACGTGTAATTGAATATGTGGGAATTGGATACTGGAAGCCTCTGCCGTTGGCATCGCCCTCAATCATGAGTTCAATGAAAGCTTTGTTGACCATATCCATTTCTTTTTTACAGTCTTTATATTTGAAGTCAACCTCTTCGCCGCCTACAATACAGTTAAGCTCGGCAAGATCAGCCGGAACAGTCCAGTCAAGAGTTATGTTTGTGAACGGTGACTGTGTTCCCCAGCGTGAAGGTGTGTTTACGCCGTAAATAAATGACTGAATACACTGCTTGACCTCTTTATAGCTGAGGTTGTCAGCCTTAACAAAGGGAGCAAGGTAAGTATCAAATGAAGAGAAAGCCTGCGCGCCCGCCCACTCGTTCTGCATAATGCCGAGGAAATTAACCATCTGGTTGCAGAGAGTCGAAAGATGGGTTGCGGGTGAAGATGTAATCTTTCCGGGAACTCCGCCCAGACCCTCCTGAATAAGCTGCTTTAATGACCAGCCGGCGCAGTAGCCTGTAAGCATTGAAAGGTCATGAATATGAATATCCGCGTTGCGGTGAGCGGAAGCGATTTCATCGTCATAAACCTCAGAAAGCCAGTAGTTGGCGGTAACGGCACCCGAGTTTGAGAGAATAAGTCCGCCGACAGAATATGTAACGGTGGAATTTTCTTTAACACGCCAGTCATTGATATTAAGATAATTGTCAACTATTTCTTTATAATCAAGGAAAGTTGTATTGATATTGCGGATTTTTTCACGCTGTTTGCGGTAAAGGATATATGCCTTGGCTATATCATCATAGCCTGCTTTGATAAGAATGGACTCAACGCTGTCCTGAATATTTTCAACGCTTATTTGTTCGTCTTTAATTTTGCTTTCAAAATCGGCCGTAACCTTAAGCGCGAGGAAATCAACAGTGTCGGGATTATACTGCTTTTCACAGGCGTCGAAAGCCTTGGTTATGGCGTCTCTGATTTTTTTAATGTTGAAATCAACAATTTTTCCGTCACGTTTAACAACGTTATACATAATACAATCTCTCCTTCTGAAATTTAAACATCGTTGCGTATTATATCATACATATTTCGTATAAGTCAATAGGTAAAACACAATATATTGTGGTTTATTTATATTTTTTTATTTATAAGCCTCTTAATTCCGCGGAGGAAACAAACTGCGCCGCCGCCTCTTTCATAAGAAGCATTGTTTCTTTGGAAACGCCTGTCATTCCGTCTTTGATAAGACAGCCGGAATCTGTGAAATTCTGAAGATAATAGCGTTTCGCACCGCTTATCCATTCAGCGGCCTTCCCGATACTCTCAACGGTATGAAATCCGTTTACCACTGTTGTGCGGAACTCATAATCAACGCTGCCGCTGAGAAGAAAATCAACAGACCGCTCAACAGGAGCGATTTCAAAAAAGCTCAGACCCGCCGTTTCGGCGTAAAGCTCCTTTGAATTTTTGATATCCATCGCCACATAATCGACAAGCTCTTCGCTGACGGCTTTTTTCAGCCTTTCGGGATAGCTTCCGTTTGTGTCGAGCTTAACAGCAAAACCGAGAGCCTTGATTTTTTCGGCGAAGAAAAGCACATCATCATTTATCAGCGGTTCGCCGCCCGATACGGCAACGCCGTCAAGAAGTCCCTGACGTTTTTTCAGAAAGCTGAGTATTTCTTCCTCCGTATACCGTTCCGCTTCGCTGAGTTTTGTAACCAGAAGCGCGTTATGGCAGAATGGACATCTGAAATTACAGCCCCCGGTAAACACCGTACAGGCAACTCTTCCGGGAAAATCAAGCAGAGTCATTTTTTGAAATCCGTGTAGTATCAAATGTATTCACCTCCGAACACACTTTTTGCATTGTACCACAAGATAATGTGTTTTTCAATAGGAAATTTCACTTTCACCAACAAAATATATTAAAATTTTTTGCCTGAATTTTGTGTGAAATGCGGTATAATTGACTGAAATATCAGAAAAAAAGTTGCAATAATCAGATATATATGCTATACTCGTTACGAAACGGAGTGACTGCGTAATGGATAAACTTTTTGAATTTACCGATAATATAATAGATAAATTATTTAAAAACGAAAAAATTAATTCTCTTTTGAAAAAAATTGTCAACCGTGAGATGTTTGACTACATAGTTTTCGGTGCGCTGACAACGGTTGTAAGCATCGTTTCGCTCTGGCTGTTCAATAAATTTTTCGGCGTTAAGCTTGTGCTTTTCAACAATGTGCTGTCGTGGGTTCTGGCGGTAACATTTGCGTTTATTACAAATAAATTTATTGTTTTCAAAAGTGAAAGCACGGAAAGCAAAACACTGATAAAGGAAATTCTTTCTTTCACAGGAGCGAGACTTTTATCTCTCGGCGTTGAAGAAGTTGGACTTGGCATTGCCCAGTTTGTTTTTCATGTTGACTACAAAGGCGCTATGATTGCGAAGCTCATTCTTCAGGTTATTGTTGTTATAATGAATTACTTTTTAAGCAAACTGTTTATTTTTAAAGATAAAAACAAAGAAAAAACTGAAAACTAAACATTCCCGTAAATATTACGCTCAGAATAGGAAAAGTTAAAAGCGGAGGTGACGACGTGAAAAAAACTTTTCAAATTCTGAGCTTTGTTTTTTTCTGCTGCTGTACCGGTATTATGGCGCTTATAGTTTTCGGATATTCACATATTCCGAATGAGATTACGCTTCAGGAGTTTGACAGCATGGCGTCAGAAAAAACTTTTACCTGTCAGGAGCTCAGCAATATCACCGCGAACGCCGCTGTTGCGGATAAAGAAAGCTACGAAACATCTGTAAGGCTGTTTAATATTTTTCCCGTGAAAGAAACAAAGGTGTCGGTTTCCGAACGCAAATACGTCGTCCCGGGCGGAAGTATATTCGGAATCAGGCTGTATACCAAAGGCGTTATGATTGTTAAAATCGAAAGCGTAAAAACCGAATCAGGCAGTGAAAATCCCGGTCTGAAAGCAGGTCTTCGCGGCGGAGATATAATAATATCAGTTGACGGGAACGAAGTCAGAGATAATGCGTCTTTATCAAAATATATTTCCTCTTCAGCGGGAAGAACGATGAGATTATCTGTTGAAAGAAACGGCAAAACCGCTGATATTGATTTTACGCCCTCTCTTTCATCTGACGGCACATATAAGGGCGGTTTATGGATACGCGACAGTACGGCGGGTATAGGCACAATGACATTTTATGACAGAACAAACGGAGTTTTCGCGGGTCTCGGTCACGCTATATGCGATGTCGATACCGGAGAAGCGATGCCTCTTTCTGACGGCGATGCGGTAAACGCAGTTGTGAAGGGCTGTTACAGAGGTTCAGAGGGTACGCCGGGCGAGCTGTGCGGTGTTTTCAGCGGAGATACAATGGGAAGCCTTTATATAAACGGTGAAACGGGAATTTACGGCAGGCTTGACAGCTTCAATAAAAATGAAAAAACCGTTCCTGTCGCGCTTTCGTCAGAAGTTACACAGGGAGCGGCGCAGATAATCTGCACGGTTGATGAAAATGAGCCTGAAATTTACGATATAGAAATCACAAAAATTTACAAAAATTCGAAAGACCAGAGAAATATGGTTGTAAAGGTTACGGATAAAAAGCTGATATCAAAAACAGGCGGAATAGTGCAGGGGATGAGCGGAAGTCCGATAATTCAGAACGGTATGCTGGTGGGAGCCGTTACTCATGTTTTTGTTGACAACGCAGAAGAGGGCTACGGAATTTTTGCCGAAAATATGATTGAAACCGAAGAAAAGCTCGCGAAAGAGCTGCTGCATAAAAAAGCGGGATAAAAATCATTTATATGTTTCATGAATTAATTCCGCGTTCTGCGTATCGGAACGCATTTATATGAAGAACAAAAAATCGGATTCAGCTGACCGCGAAGCTGAATCCGATGCTTATTTTACAGAACCTTATACATTGACGGCGCGTCATCTTTATTGGCGAATTCATTGATTTTTTCAACCTGAATTTTTGTAGTATTCGCGCCTATTGAAATTTCAATAATGTCGCCTATTTTGACATCATATGATGCTCTGGCGATTTTGCCGTTGACCAGAACCCTTTTTGCGTCGCATACTTCATTGGCAACGGTGCGGCGTTTGATTATTCTTGAAACTTTAAGATATTTGTCAAGTCTCATATTTTCCTCCGACATACCTGAGGCAGTAGCGCACATTCTGATTATGCGTATTGCCGTGATAAAAAGGAGCCGTCAATGACAGCCCCTAATTTATGCAAATTATTTAATTGCGTCTTTAAGTGCTTTGCCTGCTTTGAAAGCGGGAACCTTAGATGCGGGAACAGTCATTGCTTCGCCTGTTCTGGGATTACGAGCTGTTTTTTCTGCGCGTTCTTTAACTTCAAAAGTACCGAAACCCACAAGCTGAATTTTTTCACCTTTGGCAAGTTCCTGCGTAAGTGTCGAGAAAACAGCGTTAACCGCTTTTTCAGCGCATTTCTTTTCAATGCTTTCTTTAGCTGCAACTGCATTAATAAACTCTGTCTTGTTCATTTAACATAATCCTTTCTGCAATATCTTTTATCATGAAATACAAAATATGTATATCATCAACCGTTATTTAATTTGGCTTCGTCCCAAAGCCTGTCCAGCTCCTCAAGAGAAGATGATTTCATATCAATCCTTCTCTCGTTCGCAAGAGCTTCGACCTTTTTAAACCGTGATACAAATTTATCTGTCGCGCAGGTGAGAGCCTCTTCGGCATCAGCATCAATAAAACGCGAAACATTAACAGCCGAGAAAAGAACATCGCCCAGCTCCTCAAAGGCATTTTCACTGTCTTTCTTTTCGACCGCGGCTTTAAGCTCGTCAATTTCCTCACTCAGCTTAAGGAGCGCTCCGCTTATATCCTGCCAGTCAAAGCCTGCCTTCGCGGCTTTATGCTGGATTTTTTCCGCCCTCATAAGAGCGGGAAGCTCGCGCGGAACAGAATCAATAGCGTCAGAAACGGTTTTCTGATTTTTGGTTTTACGCTTGATAGCGTCCCAGTTTGTCAGAACGTCTTCCACACCGTCAACATTGACAGCTCCGAAAACGTGCGGGTGACGCTCAATCATTTTTTTGGCGTTTTCATCGGCAACATCATCAATAGTGAAATTGCCGTTTTCGGTTTCAATCTGCGCGTGAAAGATGACCTGCATAAGTACATCGCCGAGTTCCTCACGCAGCATGGGGATACTTTTTTTATTTATAGCCTCGATTGTTTCGTATGTTTCCTCAATCAGACTTTTTCTGATGCTTTCGTGAGTCTGCTCAATATCCCACGGACAGCCGCCCGGTGAACGTAAAATACGAATCACATCAACAAGGTCATATACAT
Organism: Acutalibacteraceae bacterium; assembly: GCA_045597925.1. GTDB lineage: Bacteria > Bacillota > Clostridia > Oscillospirales > Acutalibacteraceae > CAG-488. The sequence continues at coordinate 1,332 of JAZLLB010000104.1, read as the reverse complement.
TATATTTGTCTTTAAACTGAAAATTATCAATCATAACTCAGACCACCCGCTTATTTTAACCTAAAATTCCTTTTTTTTCAAGTACTTTTGCAATTTTTTCTCCTTTAGGAAGCATTTCAACATCATCTTTTGATATGCCCTTTATAAGAAGCAGTGAAATAACATAGGCAAACACCGCCGCGACAACAGCAATAAGTGTAGCTATTGATGTTCCGTTAAATCTTGACGCGGGGTCGCCGACACCCTTGAGAATTTCACCGAAAACCTTATAGCAAGCAAGCGCGCTGGCTCCGCTTATAGCGGCGCAGATAAGCGGCTTTATAAATATTGAGTTAAAATTCAGTTTTACATTGGTAATTCTGACAAGTGCCCCGATATTAATCAGAACTATAATAACATAACACACTATCGAACCTATCGGCGCGCCGTTAATGTTGATTTTGGGGTTACCGACAAGAACATAGTTGAGAATTATCTTAACAACCGCGCCGGCCACAATAGATTTCAGCGGAATATCCATTCTTCCGACAGCCTGAAGCATATTTGTAACAGGTGAGGAAAGGGCAAAAAGGAATATCGCGAAACCGTATGTTCTGAGAATCGGAGCGGCGATAGTAACAATATCGCCGGCGTCCGTACCGTTATAGACCAGACCCAGAATTGGTTCCGCGAGAACAGCCATACCGAAGCCCGCGGGGAGCGCGACGAGCATTGTGATTCTGATAACGGATTCGATTGTAACCTTAATATCTTTTCTGTCTCTTACAGCCCATGCGGCGGAAAGCGCGGGAATAGCACTGATACCGAGGGTCATAGTAATTGTAGGAATAAGATTTTTAAAATCAAGCGCTGACGTATACGCGCCGTAAAGGTATGTGGCGATATCGCTGTCTGCTACATTTGAAGCGGCTATCTGTGAAGCGTAGATGCTTTTAAGCGTTCCGATGTCAAGATTCAGCGCGTACGCGAGTCTGTTGCTTATCGTAACTGTATCAATGAGATTTGTTACATTAAGAATAAGCGAGCCTGCCGCAACAGGAAGCGCGGTAACGGCAATCATTTTGCCCCAGCCCTTGGCTTTCTGCGGAGCTGGAGCGGCTGAAAGCATCTCGTTTGTGATGCCGTCACCTGAAATTCTGTGCCTTATCATAAGAAAAATCAGACCGAGTACCGTGCCGAGAGTAACGCCGCTTATCGCGCCCGCGGCGGTATATGGATAAATCGCGCTGAGTGCTTCTGATTCGGTTAACGCGTTTGTACCGAAAACCGGGAGACCGGCATAAAACCGCTTCAGTCCGTAGTTCATTATAATGTATGCCGTCGCGAGACCTA
>JAZLLB010000103.1:0-12298 GCA_045597925.1 Acutalibacteraceae bacterium | reverse complement strand
GCGGCATCGGCAGGGATTCCGATACAATTGAGAATGTTCTGAAAAAATATAAAAATGTGTATTATTTCAGTGGTCACTCTCACATGGCTCTCTGCGGTGAGGAAAGTAAAATCACCCGGGGCTTCTCGAGCTTTGAGGAGTATGACGGGGTAAATTACATCAACCTCCCCTGCCTTACAAGACCGAATCACCACGGCGGAAATGAAAAAACCGGGCAGGGAATGATTCTTGAGGTTTATGACGATAGGGTTTTGATACGTCCGCGAAATTTCCTTAAAAAGAAAATGAACAAAAAAATAATCATCAGAAACGGCAAGCCGTATCTCGAGGAAAAAATCATATGAATAAAAAAAGCAATCCGATGAAGCAAAAATACTTCACAGGGATTGCTTTTTTCCGTTATTTAAATAAACATATATAGGGGGTTCTGACGAGTGAATAGAAAAACTTTTCGGCACCCGATTCAAAAATTCCCGCGACATTTCCGTTATACCAGTCAATTCCCTCGGACATCGGAGGAACCTTCGTTGTTTTAACGGCGGATTTTTCCGAAAGGAAATACAGCGGTACGTCATTGCCGTTCAGATTGAAGCTCTGCTCTGACTCGGAAAGATTATAATATCTGATTTTTGATGCGTTATTGAATGTATACGATGTACTAGTAACAAACGTTTCGCCGTTATACGCAATCCCCTGAACCGCATTCGGCATTGAAATCACCATAAGCGGCGTTCCCGAACCTTTGCTGAACATTTCATCAAGGTCGGACATATCATATTTTTCACACATAGCATAATTTCTGCCCCCATCGGGTGTGTAAATTCTCTGTTCAGAGGGCGTATCATATGTACCTTTAAGCGTAAATGAATAGAACTGACCGACAAACAGGTAATTTTCATATGAGCAGACATATGAAGCCTGCATATCCGTCACAAACCTGCCGCAGTAATTCACATAGCCGTAATCCTCAGAATCAAGAACTTCACTGATTTTAAGCCGCCTTACGCTTTTGCCCGAAGAAATCAGAAGAGAATCGCCGATATCCGCAACGCCGCCCACATGAGCTTTGCACGGTGTTGAGTCTTCATAACAGAGTTTTACCGTTTTCAGCCTTTCTCCGCTTTTCGCGTCAATCAGAGAAAGAATTGAATTATCATCATCCGCACTGTATGACGAAACGGCAAAAAGTCCCATTGAATCAATATAGCAGAAGCCCTGCGGAACATAATTTTTATCAATATCGGGAATAGAACAAAGCTTTTCGCAGTCCGGATAGCGGAATCTGACACGGAAAATTCCCGTGAAGCTTCTCAAAAGCTCGCCTATCCCATCAAGAATCCTGACTGATTCAGGTATAGTTTTCGGATATTGCGCCTCGGCAAAAGCGAAAAATACCGAACCAAAGGCAAGAATAATGCATAATAATAGGCTTACAGATTTTTTTAACATAATAACCTCAGTTCTGCCGCTGCGATGCAACAAACTCAAGCGGCGGTTTTTTATATTGAAATTCTCAGCATTTCGTATTATAATTGTCTGAGAATTTATTTTTGCGGGTGTTGTAATGAAAATCGAGTTTTACACCTTGGGCTGCAAGGTTAATCAATATGAATCAAACTGGCTGGGCGAAATAATGTCGGGACACGGCTTTACTGCCGCGGAGAGTGGTGAAAATGCCGACATTTATGTTATCAACTCATGCACAGTTACAGCCGAAAGCGACAGAAAAACACGTCAGGCGGTAAGACGGTTTAAGCGTAATCACCCTGAGAGCATTGTTATTCTTACAGGCTGTATGCCTCAGGCTTTTCCCGAAAAGGCGAAAAAGCTGACAGAAGCCGATATTGTTATCGGCAATAAAAATAATCACAAGCTGCCGGAGCTTCTTGAAAAATATATTGAAACCGGGGAACGTATCGTTCAGATTGAATCTCATGAAAGCGGAGACCGCTTCGTTCCATGTGAAATATCGGATTTTGAGGGCAGAACCCGCGCGAATGTAAAAATAGAAGACGGCTGCAACCGCTTCTGTTCATACTGCGCTATTCCTTACGCCCGCGGCAGAGTACGTTCAAAGCCGCTTTCGCAGTTAAGCTCTGAGCTTGACAGTCTTAAAGAAAAAGGCTTCTGCGAAATTGTTCTTGTGGGAATAAATCTTTCCGCTTACGGAACGGATATAGGACTGAATATCTGCGACGCGGTGCGGATTGCAAGTGAAAAAGGCTTTGAAAGAATAAGACTCGGCTCGCTTGAGCCTGACCATATAACAGATGAAGTAATTGAGGAGCTTGCGAAAATAAAGAATTTCTGTCCGCAATTTCACATTTCGCTTCAAAGCGGCTGTAATAAAACGCTGAAAAATATGAACAGGCATTACACCGCGGAGGAATATTTTCATCTGTGCGAAAAGCTCCGTGAAAGCTTTTCAGATGCAGCTGTAACCACGGATATCATGGTAGGCTTCTCTTATGAAACAGATGAGGACTTTGAGGAATCCGTTTCATTTGCCGAAAAAATCGGATTTGAAAAAGTTCACGTCTTCCCATACTCTGTCAGAGAGGGAACAAGAGCCGCCGCGTTTCCTCAGGTTGACGCTTCAGTAAAAGAAAAGCGCACTCACGAAATGATTGAGAGAACAGAAAAAATACGCCGTGAATTTCTAAAAAAGCAAATAGGCAAAACCGTAAGCGTTCTTTTTGAAACAAGAGGAAAAGACGGCTTCACCGAGGGATACACAATGAATTACACTCCCGTTAAAGTAAAAGAAAAAGTCCCGTGCAATCAGATTTTCAACGTAAAAATCACTGACATTGACGAAGATTACTGCATAGGTGAAATCGTACAAAACGGCTGAAGAACAAAAAATCTTCAGCTGTTTATATTTTGTCCTTTAGTCATCGGAAACCATAATTCCGTTAAGCTCCGCCAGCTCACGGTCAGCGGCGTTAACAACACTGTCGCGGTTACAGTCTGCCGCGAGAGAAACGCACAAATCAAGATTATCGGCAGAAATCATACCCTCACAGACACAGCCGATGATTAATGAATCCATAGCGTTGCATAAGCCGTCTCCGTCAGTGTCGCCCTTGAGCGAAACGCTGTAGTTATAAACAATTCCGTCAGAATAATCAACCTTAACTGACGTTCCCGTTCCCGCATATCTGCCGGAAGCTGTTACTGCCGCGGCATCGGAAGTGATATAAGCCGCTCTGAATTTCTCTTCATTAAGTCCGTACTCCGAAATAAAAACAATCCCGTTTTCTTCAGTGCAGTTTTTAAACGCGTACGGAAGATTTTTTTCAACTGTTCCGCAGCAGCCGCACAAAGCCTCAACCGTTCCGTCTCTTTCAGCGGAGGGGTCGGCGGTTACTTTCCATTCACTCGTAGTGTGAGAGCCGTTAACAACGCGGTTTTCACTGCCGACAGGAACATTCACAATATATCTGCCGACTGCAACCGCGCAGTTCAAAAAGCTGATATTTACAGATGAGTTTTCACAGTTTCCGACATTATATGTTACCTTTACAACTTCACCGTCCTGCGTAAAGTTATCATCGGAATACATTGAAACCATACCGGTATTTTTAGCGGTTGCAGATGTGAAAGCTCTGTTGACCTGAATTCTGTAAACACTGCACTCACCCTGCGGAGCAAGCTGAACATCAAGAGCACTGTAGCCGCCTTTGCCGAGTCTGAGAGACAGAGCCGTGTTGCCCTGAGTAACTGTTTTTTCTATATAAAACTCAGGTTTAATAAATGTTATATTACCGCTTGAAAAATCTGTAAATCCGGCATCTTTCCACTCCGATTCACTGCCGGCATAATAAATACTTTCTAATGAGGAACAGTTATAAAACGCGTCAGAATGAATACGGCTGACGGAATCAGGAATAACAGCAAACTCAAGCGAAGAACAGCCGCTGAACGCCATGCGGTCAACCGCGACACAGCTGTCGGGAATTTTAACATCCGCAAGGCTTTCGCAGCCGCTGAACGCAAACTCCGGAATTTTGATAATTTTTTCCGAAAGCGTTAATTCATTCAATGAAGCGCAGCCGCTGAACGCACCGATTCCTATTAAAGCCACAGTATTTGACATCGTGACTCTTTTCAGATTTGTGCAGCCTTTAAATGTTTCCGCGGGAATCGCAGTTACTCCTCTTTCAATATAAATCTCCTCTACAGAGGTATCGTTTGCAAAAGACGCGGCCATTTCACCGCTCCCGCTGACATAAAGAACGCCGGATTCAAAATCACAGTAAACACCGGATTCAGCGGCATAGGCAATCCGTTCCGAAACTGCCGCGGCAAAAAAAACAACGCACAAAACCACGCTTAACGATTTTTTGAATTTTTTCACAACACACCGCCTCCTTTTACCCTCATACATACATTTTAACATAATAATAAAAAAACGCAACAATAAATTTTTTCTATATCTTTCTTTTAAAAAAATCGGTAATTCTGATAACAATATAATCAGGTGATTTTGTGAAAAGAATAAAAGAATTTATAATCGTTTTCGGTATAGGAAGTCTTTCATACGCCTTGGTTGAGGTGCTTTTCAGAGGATTCACTCACTGGACAATGCTTCTGACCGGCGGAGCTGTCTTCTGCATCCTTTACTGTATTTTTAATTACTTCAGTGAGGAAAACATAATAAAAATAGGTTTTCTCGGAGGAGTGCTGATCACAACCATTGAATATACCGTGGGATGTGTTGTAAATCTCGGGCTGAAAATGAGGGTTTGGGATTATTCCGGAAAAGCGTTTAATATTTTCGGTCAGATATGCCCGGCGTTTTTTCTGGCATGGTTCGCAATTTCAATTCCGGTTTTTTATATAGCGACAGGATTAAAAAACGAAATCAGAACTGTGCTGTAAGAAAATCGGCATTGTTTATGAATTCTTCCGAAACGATGCTTGTATACGAAAAAAGCACAAAGCCCTCATAACCGTTATCTTCCGCTTTTTTCCACTGACGCGCAATTATATCATCGGATTTCCATTCATCACTTTCACCGCTGAGGACCTTGTAAGCCCCAAGACCCGCAAGAAGTCTGACGGAACTGCAGGTCGTGATTTCACGCCATTCGTTCATCGCTTTTTCGTACGGCAAAGCAGAATTGTCAAAGCCGTAATAAATCTGCGGAATAAGCCAGTCGCAATATCCCGATGTGCTTCCCCATCGTCTGACATCGGCATACAGCTTTTCATAATTATTACCGATATTCCCCGCCGGGCTGACGGATACAACTGCGTTTTCGTCACAGGCTTTCACTGCGGAATACATACTGCTGACAAATGAATTTACGTTTTGTATCCGCCACTCCTCAAGAGAAAGTCTTCCGCCGCCGGAAATATAATCGTCAAACTCTTTTTTATCAATTGATTTGTTTGTATCAGGATAAAAATAATCGTCAATATGTACTCCGTCAACGTCATAATTATCAACGATTTCACGAATACCGTCTATAATGAGCTTATGGTTTTCCCTGCTTGCCGGGTTAAAATACAGTCCTCCGTTCACAGTACACACTCTGCCTGCCTGATTTATCAGCTCTTTTGCGGGATTCGTTTCCGCAAGCTTTGTCTTATCGTCAGAAAATGAAATACGGAATGGGTTTATCCATGCGTGAAGCGTTATATTTTTTTCGTGCGCAAGTGAAACGGCAATTTTCAAAGGGTCGTAATTTATTTTTCCGCCCTGTCTGCCTGTCAGATATTCGCTGAACGGGAAAATCTTTGAAGGATAGAAAGAATCCGAGAAAGGTCTCACATGGAAAAACACTGTGTTTATTCCCATAGAAACGCATCTGTCAAAAATTTCATTTATTTTTTTTGTGTAGCTTTCCTCAGTACCGCCTTTTTCGTCAGCCATCGACAGTTCACGGTAAAACAGCCACACTCCTCTGATATTTTCAGGCTCGGATTTTTTCACCTCATCGGCTTTGCCTTCCTGTTGAACGCAGCCTGATAAAATCAGAAAAATCAATATCATACAAATAATTCTTTTCACATTACCACCCCGAAAATATTTATTCGGAATAAATGTGAATAATTACATTTAAGGCAACACCGCGTAATTCAAATACACGGTATTGCCTTAACAAAACATATAAACATATTTATTTCTGACAAGCTGTCATATCCTCAAATGTTTCCCGCTTTACGGCAACATAATCACCGCTGTCGCCTATCATAATAACAGGCGGCTTGCATATCGCGTTATAGTTCGATGACATTGAGTAATTGTAAGCACCGGTTGTCATAACAGCGAGAATATCGCCTCTTCGCGGCTTCGGCAGCATAACATTCTCCTGAATAATATCACCGCTTTCACAACATCTGCCCGCAACGGTGCATTTAAAATCAGCCGTTTCATTCACTTTATCGGCAAGAGCCACGGTGTAGTCCGACTGATAAAGAGCGTATCTGGGATTATCGGGCATTCCGCCGTCAATTGAGACATAATTCTTAAAGCCTTTAATTTCTTTTGTCCCGCCGACGGTGTAGAGTGTCAGACCCGCATCAGCCACAATACTTCTGCCCGGTTCCATAAGAATCACAGGCTCGTCCAGTTCTTTATCAGTGCAAAGCCGCCTGATTTCATCCGCAATACTCCTGATATTCGCGGCATAGTCGATTTCAGGGTCGGACTCAACATATTTAACACCCATACCTCCGCCTAAATTAAGAATCTCCGCCGTGAAGTTTAAATCGGATTTAATCTTTGCGATATATTCAATCATAATCACCGCCGCGTCACAGAAAGGTTCATACTCAAAAATCTGCGAACCGATGTGGCAGTGGAAGCCCCTCAAATCAATATTTGAAAGAGAAAGCGCAAACCCGGTCAGCTCTTCAGCCTGACCTGTTTCAATGGCGGCGCCGAATTTTGAATCGACCCTGCCCGTTGAAATTTTAGCGTGAGTGTGAGGGTCAATACCGGGAGTAAGACGGAGAAGAATCTTCTGCGTCAGCCCCCTTTTTTCAGCTTCACTGTTAATCGCGGTAAGTTCATCGGCATTGTCGCAGATAAAAAAGCCCACACCGCTGTCCATTGCGAAGGCAATATCATAATCCGTTTTGTTATTACCGTGGAAGAACGCCTTTTCCATGGGGAAGCCTGCTTTTTTCGCCGTGAAAATCTCACCCGACGAAACGACATCAACGCCTATGCCCTCTTCCTTTGCGATTTCATAAATTCTTTTAAAGCAGAGAGCCTTGCTTGCAAACAGCGGCATTGAGCCTGATTTAAAATTTTCACTGAGAGCGGTTTTATAAATTCTGCATTTCTCTCTTATTCGATTTTCGTCCATGATATATGCAGGCGTACCGTATTTTTCGGCAAGAAGAACAGTGTCCTTTCCCGCAAATTCAAGATGACCTTTTTCATTCACTGATAAATTAGGGCAAATCATTCTAAACTTCCTTTGTTAAGGCGCATTAAAGCATATGCGCTCTTATTTCGTCTCCGCTCATATTAATAAGCTGTGCAGGCGCAATGTCAAAAACAGTTTTACAGCCTGTTTCACCGACCTGCTTTAATCTGTATGCCGCTCTCGCGTACGCCGCAAGAACGCTGCCCGTGAATTCGGGATTGCTTTCGAGCTTCAGGCTGTACTCAACAGTCTGCTTCGTCTGCTTTTCAAAGCCCGTAACGCCGCTTCTGATAACACTTCCGCCGTGTGGGATTCCCGTATGGTCACGCTTCAGTTCATCCATTGAAATGAAGTTTACGGTTGTATCATAATCGGCAAAATAATTGGGCATGGTTTTGATTTCCCGCTCAATTCTCGCTTTATCAGCGTCCTCCGCAGCCACAACGAAGCACTCTCTTGTATGCTTTTCTCTTGTGGAAAGCTCGGGATTTTCGCCGTTTCTCACTCTTTCAACGGCAGTTTCAACAGGAACGGTATACTGTCTTGCGTCAAGAACCCCGTCAATTCTTCTTATTGCGTCGGAATGTCCCTGACTTACTCCCCTGCCCCAGAATGTGTAATCATTCCCGTCAGGAAGAACAGCGTTCATATAAAGACGGTTGAGTGAAAACATACCCGGGTCCCATCCTACTGAAATAATCGCGATATTTCCGCCTTTTTTCGCCGCTTCGTCAACATTTTCATAATGCTCCGGAATTTTAGCGTGAGTGTCAAAAGAATCAATAACGCTGAAACATTCCGCAATCTCGGGCGTGGTTTTCGGCAAATCAAACGCACTGCCGCCGCAGTTTATCATAACGTCAATCTTATCTTTAAATTCGGCAATACTGTCAAATGAGTAAACACCTGCGCCGTTTGTCCGAACCTTCACAGAATCGGGATTTCTTCTTGTGAAAACAGCAGCAAGCTCCATATCAGAGTTATTTTTTACAGCCGCTTCAACACCTTTGCCCAAATTCCCGTAGCCGCAAATACCGATTTTAATCATGGTATCACCTTATTTTATCATATTTTTCATGTTATAAAGACCCGCTTTTCTTCCTGCCATAAATCTCGCGGCGGAAACCGCTCCCTCAGCGAACAACGCTCTTGAATGAGCCTCATGCTTAAGAGAAACGGTCTGATTATCAGTTGAGATAATAACCTCATGAATACCAGGAATGTTTCCCCGCCTTACGGACTGTATTCCGATTTCATTCTTTTCGCGCCTGCACTGACCCGATCTGCCTATTGCAAGCTCAGCGTTTTCTCTTGTATTTTTAAGCTCCTCACCGAGCATAAGAGCCGTTCCGCTGGGAGCGTCAAGCTTTCTGTTATGATGTGTTTCAACTATTTCAATATCCGCGTCCGGCATGGCCGCCGCCGCCTTTTTCGCAAGCTCCGCAAGAAGCGCGACTCCCAGCGACATATTCGCCGAATGGAACACCGCCGTTTTTTCAGCGGCTTTTTCTATGAGTGCCAGCTCCAGTTCGGTATGCCCTGTTGTTGCCACGATAACAGGCAGTTTTCTTTTTACCGCGTATTCAAGCAGCTCCTGCGCCGCTGTATGGTGTGAAAAATCCACAATAACATCTGCCGCGCCTGTGTAATCTGAAAGAGAGTTAAGGCAGTCATAACCGAATTTATCCACTCTCGCGCAGATTTCAATATCATCCGTCTCTGAAACAAGACGTTCAACCTCTCTGCCCATTCTGCCGCAGGCACCGTTCAAAATAACCTTAATCATACATTCAGCCCCAACTCACGCATAAGTGAGAGCATATTTTCTCTGTGCGCGTCTTCCATAGGAGTAAGCGGAAGACGGACGTAATTATCACAAAAGCCCATCGCGGCCATAGCCGCTTTAACGGGAATGGGATTTACCTCGCAGAAAAGAGAGTTGATAAAAGGAAGCATTTTTAGCTGCATATCAAGAGAACCACCGATATCGCCGTCAAAGAACATCTTGCACATAAGAGAAGTTTCTCTGGGCATAACATTTGAAAGAACGGAAATAACTCCCGAGCCGCCGACCGAAAGAATAGGGACTACCTGGTCGTCGTTACCCGAATACATATCAAGTCTGTCACCTACAAGAGACATTGTTTCCACAATTTTGGATATATTTCCGTTAGCTTCCTTAATAGCCGTAATCATCGGGTGGTCTGCAAGAACATCATATGTCGAAGGCTCGATGTTAACGCCCGTTCTTGAAGGCACGTTATAAAGAATACACGGCTTTGTGCTTTCGTCAGCGATAGCGGTGAACATTTTAATAAGTCCGTTCTGTGTAGCCTTGTTATAGTAAGGTGTAACGAGAAGCATTCCGTCATAACCGATTTCGCACGCGAATTTTGTAAGGTCAATCGCGTAAGCGCAGTCGTTTGAGCCGGTACCCGCAATCATGGGAACCTTGCCGTCCGCTCTTTTAACCGCGAACTCAAGAGCGTCTCTGTGCTCCTCATCGCTGAGGGTTGAACCTTCGCCTGTTGTGCCGCAGATAACAAGAGCGTCAATGCCCTGTTCAATCTGCCAGTCAATTACTCTGCCGAACTGCTCATAATCAATTCCGTTTTCGTTAAGTGGTGTGATGAGCGCTGTTGCCGCTCCTCTGAAAATACTGTTGTCTGTCATTTTAATAGCTCCTTAAATATTATTCCCGATAAAAGAAAAAAATAGCCGATTGTGAATCGACTACCCTAACTTATTCCATATACAGACATACAATGAATAATGAAATAATTAAGATAGCTCTCCGCTAATGCGACAGTAAATAGGATATTCTCCGATTTACCAGTACAGCCCCGGCTCGGCTGCCTTCGGCAACGATTCCTTTCACAGATACCGTAGACTTTGCCTCAGCCCTTAAAATATCCGCTACTGATAATGCGATGCGCCTCTATCATTTAATTTATCGTTGTTGAAATGATATCACAACAGCTCACAAAATTCAACCCCTAAATTAAAAATAAAATTATTCCTTGTAATATTTATAAAAAAATGATATGATTTATTCATTAAGAAAGTACAGCAAGAGGAACATTATGAAACATACTGATATTTACACAGACGGTGCCTGCTCAGGTAATCCCGGCCCCGGCGGCTGGGCGGCGATACTCCGGTACAATAAAGCTGAAAAGGAACTTTCGGGCAGTGAAAAAGAGACCACCAACAACCGAATGGAGCTGACGGCGGTCATAAAAGCACTCAAAGCTCTCAAAGAGCCGTGCGAGGTTACGCTTTACACGGATTCAAAATATGTGTGCGACGCTGTTAATCAGCGCTGGGTGTATTCATGGAAGGCGAAAGGCTGGAAAAAATCAGACAACAAGCCTGCGCTGAATGTAGATTTATGGGAACAGCTTCTGCCGTTGCTTAAAAAGCACGAGGTTGAATTTATATGGCTGAAGGGTCACGCCGGTCACCCCGAAAACGAACGGTGCGATAAAATGGCGGTAGCCGAATACTCTAAATATTTATAATCGGAGTAACAGTTACCTGATTCTGCTCTCTGTTCTTGAGCTCAGGCTGCAATTTTGAGAAAATTTCAGTCGGGGCAACTTTTATCTGCTTACACTGCACCGAAAAAAGCACCTGTCGGGCAATAAACCCGGCAGGCATTTTTCATCAATAAGTTAACTTATTTATCTGTACACAAAAGTAATATCGCAAATCAAACTGTCAGTAATGCGTCAATTGTTTCCGAATAACCCTTAAGCGCATTTTCAGGCAGATACTTTGCGTATTTTAAGTACACTTTTTCATCAAAGCTACTGCTCTGATTTCTATTAATAAACTCAATCAATCCGTCAAAAGACTCATTAATATTTTGGTAGTATGACTGCGGATAATCTCTCATAAAGTTCTTAATTGCAGACTCTTCATTATCACCGAAAATAATTACCGGCTTGGTAAACGAAACATATAAATATACTTTTGATGGTAAATACATGTTATACGGCACGCTGTTGTCAAACGCAACAAGGAATTTACTTCCGGCAACAGTCGAAAACAATTCGTCTCTGGTAATAGCATCATGAATGATGAACACATCATCGCCCTGACAATCACGTGAAGATGTGAAGATATCCAGCTTTTTGTTAAGCTCAGCAAACATCTTTCGTATTTTTTCACCGTTTCTGAAGCTTTGAACCTGACCAAAATATGTAAATTCAAAATCAATTTTATTTTTATAAGCGTTTTCAACGTCCTTTTTTTCAATAAGCAACGGCAGATTAAAAGAATTTATTTTTTCGCTGCCGTATATTTTATAATATTCATCTGCAAAAAATCCCGGAACAAAATACGCCTTTGAATTGTCAATTACATATTTTTCCTTTGGAAAATATACATTTCTGTCAATACCCGGTCGTTCAATAAATGTATCATACAGCATAAAAACGTAACTCTGACCGGTTTTTATACAGATATCAGTATATTCCACTTTAGGAGTAAATACAAAGAACACAATAAGATCCGGCTGCTCTTTTTTAATTATTTTATATAAGTGCTTACTATTGACTCGTCTGTTAAATTCGTCTTCTTTATTTATTAATTTCGCAAAATTTAATAAACATTTTTTTAGTATCAGCATGAATTTCTGAAAAAGTGTAAGACTTTTATTTTTTATTATTTCAGTAATTGTGAATATATCCGCAAAATAACAGCGATAACCGTTTATTTTTTTTATATTCAAATTACCGTACGCGTATCCATCCGATTTTACGATAACATTTTCATATGAACTCGTTTTTTTAATCAGACAATTCAAAATATCACCAACCGAATTACATACGTCAGGCAGAAAGTCAACCACATACATTATTTTTTTCATTTACTCATCTTCTTTCGATAAATGTTCTTTCCATAACTTA
>JAZLLB010000102.1:0-6774 GCA_045597925.1 Acutalibacteraceae bacterium | reverse complement strand
TTTTACTCAAATCCGTCAGAGAAGCTGAAATTTATCGGTGTGACCGGCACAAACGGCAAGACCTCCGCTGCGTATATGATAAAGCATATTTTTGTATACTGCGGCGTAAAATCAGGAATGACGGGAACAACGGGCAATTTTGCGGGCGGTACGCGGCTTACCGAAACAGGCATGACAACTCCCGAGCCGGTTCAGCTTTATTCGCTGCTTTCCGAAATGGAAAAAGAAAATGCCGAATACTGCGTTATGGAAGTTTCATCTCAGGCTCTGTCGCAGGGTAGGTGTGAAGGGCTGCTGTTTGAGAATGCGGTATTTACGAATGTCTCACCTGAGCATCTTGATTATCACGGCAGTATGAAAAACTACGTTGAAGCTAAATCAAAGCTGTTTGAAAAAAGTAGGAAATGTGTTCTGAATCTTGATGATGAATACTACTGCTTTTTTCGTAAAAAGTGCAGAACCGTTCTGACATATTCCGTAAAAGATAAAACCGCCGATTTGTTCGCGAAGGATATACGGGAAAACGTCAACGGAATTTCATTCACCCTTGCTTCAGGCGGGGCAGAATATAATATTTTTCTTGCCTGTCACGGACTGTTTTCGGTTCCCAATTCACTTGCCGCAATCGGATGCTGTGTTTTTTCGGGGATTTCAATTAAAAAATGCGCCGAAGCACTGAAATCTTTCGTCGGCGTAAAAGGCAGGGCGGAGCTGCTAAGTTTAAACGCGCCGTTCGGTGTAATGATTGATTACGCTCATACTCCCGATGCTGTCGCAAATATTCTTTTGAGCGTCAGAAAATCCGCTAACGGCAGAGTCATATCTCTTTTCGGCTGCGGAGGCGACAGAGATAAATCAAAACGTCCGCTTATGCTGAAAGCCGCCGCTGAAAATTCAGATTATGTTGTCATCAGCTCTGATAATCCGAGGAACGAGAATCCGTATGATATAATAAAAGATATTCTCAGAGGAATTGAGAATTGCGATACTCCGTTTGCTGTTATAGAAAACAGAAAATACGCCATAGAATACGCATTGAAAACCGCCTGTAAAAACGATGTCGTCGTTCTTTGCGGAAAAGGACATGAAGATTATCAGATAATCAGGAACGAAAAAATACCGTTTGACGAAAAGAAAATTATATATGACATATTGCACAATAAATAATCCTTTTCTCGGTAACTGCACAAATTTTCCGCCTTCACGGTAGAGCAGCGCATCGCAGTTCTGCTTTTCAATTGCCGCACAAAATTATGGCGATTCACGAATTACTGTTTGAAAATTTTTGGCAGTTTTACGGGTCATTTGTGAATGACTTTCTGCATCCCGTTTTTAAAATCCGCCCGGTTTGCCGTTTTTACAGGAATCAAGCGAATAACACCGAAAAAACAGCAGATAAGTTAATTGCTTCAGACAGTAACCGTCTGTTTCAATTACGAAATCTGCTGTTTTGTTGTATCAGATTTATTTTTATGACTATTGTGCTGCGGTTAAATTTAATTTTTTATTTGAAAAATAACAATAAACTCCATAGATAATTAAGCTTATATAAACAATTAACAATATTAAATTATTGATTGAATTATTATTTACCGTATGCGAAAGGAAAGAAAAATCATATTGTAAAGGCATAAGTAATAGCCCTAAAATAAAAACATATACTATATTCACAAAATTTTGCTTTTCATTTAAAAATAAAACGATAGGATAAAATAAATATATTAAACAATAATATTCCTGTTGTCCGGAAGTTAAAATAATAGCTAAAGATAATAACAAATATCTTTGCCAATCTTTTTTTAAATATTTTGAAACAAATAAAGAAATAACTAAAAATATATATGGGATTTTACATTTCTGAAAAAAAGCGGGTAAGCCGTAATTGGAAAATCCGTATCCGCTTCCGAAATATGTTTCACTGTGAATCTTCAGATTATTGATGAATGCGGCAATGTTGTCAAAAAAGCTGCCTGAAAGCCAGAAGAACGGAATAACAGCAAATATCAATCCGTAGATAACTGTTATTATTGCATCTTTATATTTTTTATCATATATCAAAAGAATTCCGAATACAGCGGGAAACAGCTTCAGCGCCGCAGACATTGCCAGACAAATGTAACCTAAATGATTGTAACACCTGTTTTCTGATTTATATGTGAGTAAAAACATAAATAATAAAGCTGCCGAAAGAACAATCTCGTTTGCACGGTCAAAATTGAATATTGTTATTCCTGATAAAAACAAACCAATCAGTATACCTATTTTTTTATGTTCTGTATTATTGTTCATAGCCTTATAAAGAACATAAAAAAGCAATAAGAAAGAAGCTGTAATAAATGCACAGCCGCCAATTGCAGAATATTGGGAATATCTTGATAAATAAGCGGTGTCCCAGTTATTAACATCATACGGATATAAAAAAGAAAACGGATACAGTATCAAATAAGAAAAAGGTAAATAATTTCTTGCAGGAAGCCAACCCCATGTATACGGTGTTCTATCAACAGTATAATATACTGTATTATAAAAATCCATAAACCAGTTGTTTTTATCAAAGAAAAATACTTTTTCCTGACAGGAATTTTTATCTGTTATTCCGATAAAAGCAAATGCTGTAAATGTAATTAATAATATTAAAAAGAATAATAATGAAAAATCTGTTTTTTTATTAATTATTTTATTTGTTGTACGCATTGTCTTTCCTTCTTCCTTTATCTGTATCTTATTATCGCAATTATTGCATATTTTTTATTTATTGCTTGTTCTTTCGCTGATAATATATCTTGGTCTTTGTTTGACTTCCATATAAATTTTTCCGATGTATTCACCCACAACACCTATACTGATAAGCTGAACGGCACCGAGGAAAGTGAGCACAAAAGTCATTGTCAACATGCCTGAAACGAGTTTTCCCGCAATATTCATTATAAGCAAAACAATGAGTCCGATTACACTTACAGCGGCAACCGCAACACCAAATGATGTGATAAACCTTATGGGCTTGATGCTGAGGCTTGTAATACCGTCGAACGCAAGCGAAAGCATTTTTGAAAGCGGGTAATGGCTTTCTCCCGCAAGCCTTTCATGCCGTTCATAATATACACTTGTGCTTTTAAATCCAACAAGAGGAAACATTCCTCTGAGAAAAAGATTTACCTCTTTAAAGTTTGCAAATTCCTTAAGCACTCTTGAAGAAACAAGTCTGTAATCAGCGTGGTTGAAAACAACTTCAACTCCCATCAGATTAAGAATTTTATAAAATCCTTCTGCTGTATATTTTTTAAAAAAAGTATCACTTGAACGGTCTGAACGCACACCATAAACGATTTCGGCACCGTTTAAGTATTCGTCAACCATTTTACTCATAACAGTAATATCATCCTGCCCGTCGCAGTCAATTGATATTGTAATGTCCGCAATATCTTTAGATTCCATTAGACCTGCAAGAACGGCATTCTGATGACCGCGGTTTCTGCTTTGGGAAATTCCTATAAAATGACGGTCCTGATTTGCCAAATCGGATATAATACCCCATGTCTCATCTTTACTTCCGTCATTTACAAACATTATGCGGCTGTCATCACTTATTTTCTCTGCACTTATCATTGAATTAAGTTGAGCAAGAAACATCGGTGAAGTTATAGGCAGAACCTTTTCTTCGTTATAACAGGGAATAACAATATACAATACGGGTTTCATTTAAAATCATCTCTGTTCATTTAATAGATTAATAAACATAACCATTACTATTTTATAATAATATACTGTTAAAGTCAATATATATAGTCAAAACAAATATAAGATAATCTCAAAAGTACAGTTAAAGCCGAAAATGATGTATATGTGATACAAAATAATGAATAAATATTAATTATAGTCAATATCGTTGACAAAATACAGGCATTAGTGTATAATATCTGCATAATTTTTACAGGTTCATAATCTGAAGGGAGTAAATTATAATGGTTTGTTTGAAAAACAAAAGCTTTTTGAAGCTGCTTGATTTTTCAGCGGAGGAAATCCGTTATTATCTTGATTTAGCAGCAGAGCTTAAGGATAAAAAGAAAAAAGGCATTCCCCACAAAATGTGCGAGGGCAAGAATGTCGCGCTGATTTTTGAAAAGACCAGCACCAGAACAAGATGCTCGTTTGAGGTTGCCGCCGCCGATTTGGGTATGCATCCTGTTTATCTTGACCCCAAGGCTTCACAAATTGGCAAAAAAGAGAGCATTCCCGACACCGCCAGAGTTTTAGGCAGAATGTTTGACGGCATTGAATACAGAGGCTTCGGCCAGGAAATTGTTGAGGATTTGGCGAAGTATTCAGGGATTCCCGTATGGAACGGCCTTACAAACGAGTTCCACCCCACGCAGATTCTTGCTGATTTTCTTACGATTATTGAGCATTTCGGTTCTCTTGAAGGCAAGAAGCTTGTTTATATGGGCGACGCGAGATACAATATGGGCAATTCCCTTATGGTCGGCTGCGCTAAAATGGGAATGCATTTCGTTGCCTGCGCTCCGAAAAAGTATTTCCCCGACGAGGCGCTTGTTGCCGAATGTCAGAAGATTGCCGCGGAATCCGGCGCGGTGCTTGAATTTATTGAAGACCCCATGGAGGCGACAAGGGACGCGGACGTTATTTACACTGACGTATGGGTTTCAATGGGCGAGCCTGATGAAGTGTGGGCGGAGCGTATACACGATCTGTTTCCTTATCAGGTTAACGAGGCTCTTATGGCAAACGCAGGTGAGCAGTGCAGATTTATGCATTGTCTTCCCGCGTTCCACGATTTGAAAACTACCGTCGGCAAAGAAATATACGATAAATTCGGTCTTGACTGCATGGAAGTAACAGACGGCGTCTTTGAAAGCGAACAGTCCATTGTCTTTGATGAAGCCGAAAACCGTATGCACACAATAAAGGCGGTTATGGCGGCGTCTCTTGCGTGAAATATTAAAGATGGGTAAAGGTCAATGATAAAAATTCTTTTCGTCTGCCACGGCAACATATGCCGCAGTCCGATGGCGGAATTCGTCATGAAACAGATGGTGTCTGACAGGGGATTGAGTGAATATTTTGAAATCAGCTCAGCCGCCACCAGCACTGAGGAAATCGGAAATCCTGTTTATCCTCCGGTGAGAAAAGTTCTTGCTTCTCACGGACTTTCCTGCAAAGGAAAAACGGCGCGTCAGATTACAAAAAACGACTATTTTTACTATGATTACATTATCGGTATGGAGCAGTATAATATCCGCAATATGAGATATATTTTTCCTGCCGATACTGAGAATAAGATTCATCTTATGCTTGATTTCACGGATAATCCCCGTGATGTTTCCGACCCGTGGTATTCCGGCAGATACGAAGAAGCGTGGAACGATATAAATACAGGCTGCAAAGCCTTTATTGAGAAACTCATAGCTGAATACAATTTATGAAAGGATAATTGATATGAAAAAAATTAAAGTCGGTATTGCAGGCACAAGAGGTCTCTCAACACTTCTGGGCTTGAAGAATATTGAAGATGTTGAGATTGCCGCTATGTGCGACCTTGACGAGCAGCATCTGAAAGATGCTGTCGCGAGAATCGGTGATGACAGCATTAAAACATACCGCGTTTTCGATGATATGATTGAAAGCGATATTGACGCTGTTATTATCGCAACCCCGATGCAGTGCCATGTTCCTCAGGCAATTGCCGCTATGGAGGCAGGCAAGCATGTTATGTGCGAGGTTACGGCGGGCGTTACAATGGACGAGCTTTTCTGGCTATGTGAAACAGTTGAAAAATACAAAAAGATTTATATGTTCGCTGAAAACTACATATATGACCCGAGGGTTCAGCTTGTCAAGAATCTTGTTAAGGCGGGTCTTTTCGGTGAACCTTATTATGCGGAGGGTATGTATCTTCATAACATAGGAAATATTTTTGTATATCCCAACGGCAAAACCTCGTGGCGTTCCTACTGGCAGTGCGGCAAGCGCGGCAATTTCTATCCCACACACAGCGTAGGTCCTGTTATGCAGTGGTTTGATGGCGACAGAATTACAGAAATCAGCACTTTCTCACCCGGTGTATACAATGATATCGGACTTAAGCAGGACAGCGGAACAACTACAATGTGCCGCACGGAAAAAGGCAAGCTTCTCAATATCCGTGTTGACTGTATGTCACCCCGTCCGCACAATATGAACAATTTCCAGCTCCAGGGCACACAGGGCATTGTTCAGTTCAAATCCTGCGCTGAGGATCAGGACAGAATTTCTTTCATCGATGATGAAAACGATTCACCCAAGCATCATATGAAGTGGAAGCTGCTTGAGGAGTACAATATGTATCTTCCCGAAAGATATAAAAACGCGACCGAGGAACAGCTCAAAGCAGGCCACAACGGCGGCGATTTCTTCATTGTTGAGGATTTCATCAACGCAATCCGCACAAATACGCAGCCTGAGCTTGATGTTTATAAGGCGTGCGAATGGACAGCTGTCGGACTTCTTTCCGAGCTTTCCGTTACAAATCACAGCAAAACCCTTCAGATGCCGCACTTCCGCCCGAATATGCCGCTTGAAGAGAAAAAGACGAATATTTTATAAAAGCGAATTTTCTTGACTTTTTTTC
Organism: Acutalibacteraceae bacterium; assembly: GCA_045597925.1. Classification (GTDB taxonomy): domain Bacteria; phylum Bacillota; class Clostridia; order Oscillospirales; family Acutalibacteraceae; genus CAG-488. Next base: position 149 of record JAZLLB010000102.1, on the reverse strand, counting down.
AGAATATGTTAAAATATTCCAAAAGAGAGGTTGACAGGTAAAATGAAAAGTGCGACAATCCTGTTACAGACAGACAGACAGACAGACAGACAGACAGACAGACAGACAGACAGACAGACAGACAGACAGACAGACAGACAGACAGACAG
>JAZLLB010000101.1:0-5999 GCA_045597925.1 Acutalibacteraceae bacterium | reverse complement strand
TGAAATATCGGCAGCCGTTATGTTAACTGAAAAACGGGCGATTCGCAAACCGCCCGTTTAAAAAAATCATATTTAAATTACATTGTTACGCGAATAATCCCGCAAAAAAATCTTTAAGATATCCGAACTCAATCTTAATCCATTCGCCGAAATCGTGTTCGTCAAAATCCTTGTATTTTGACGGATATTTTTCAACGGAGCCGGTGAAATAATCGCTGTAATAAACAGAGAATGTTGATATCGCTTCTGTCGGCTTTTTTGAGCCGTCAAGAAGCGTTTTTTCGTCAAGGTCGATAATACGCAGGCCTCTTGCCTCAATCTGATTGCCGTCCGTGTCTTTAATACGAGCCGCGATATTGAACCCGCCCGCCGACATGGTTGAACCTAAAATGATTCCGTCATCTGTAATGCCGCAGTAGTCATTTGTATGAGCGTGGCCGAAAAACGCGCCGACAACATCGCCCTGTGAAACCCACACGGAATATTCACCGCTGTTTTTGTTTGGAATCTCAACGCCTTTGTTAAGATGAGTCAGCAGTCTTTCATTCGGAGTGCCTGCAACGCCGTTTGTTATGCCGTCTGTGAGACCTTCTTTGAGAATGTATGTTTTGTCGCCGCATTCAAATTCACTTTCGGCTTCATCAAAAATCTTTGTAATTTCATGAACAGGGAAATGCTGGAAGACAAGCGACGGAACAGCCTCGCCGCCGTTTTGTTTTTTAATTTTTTCGCAGGTGTTTTTATACCATTTCAGCTGCGCCGAATTAACGGATTCAATTTTTGTGCTGCCTGTTTTGATTTTTGTTCCCGAATCAAAAAGCCAGATGTTGAAAATATCTTTTTCACCGCTTGAATCTTTTATAAGAATATTTCCGTTGCCCGTGCGGGAAAGCGAGCTGTATCCGTTGGGTACAATGCAGTTTGAGTGAGCCGCGTACATTTTGTTCTGCAGTATTTTCGGGCAGAGATAAGCCTCATGGTCATGATTGCCGTAAACAAAAGTGAACGGTATGTTTCTTTCGTCCAGGGGAGCAACGAGCTTATCTATTGCGGCTTTAACGCCTAACTGCATTGAGGTGCTGAACCAGCCTTTGATATTGTGGCCGCCGAAAACCACCAAATCGGGCTGATAATCGTCAAGAGCTTTGCCGATAAAAGCGACAGACTCCTCAAACGGGAAATCGGTATAGTGCGTGTCTGTGATGTGCATAATGCGGAATTTTCCGTCTTCGCCGAATTTCAGCACGGGTTTATCTTTCGCGAAAGATATAACGCTGACGGAACCGAATATAAAAATAACCGCTAAAACAACCGAAAGGATTTTTTTAAATTTTTTCATAATTCCTGTTTCCTCCTGAATATTTTTAAGCAGCCTGAATGCCGCCCCCATGTCATTGTAGCACAAAGGGTATGAATGTCAATCGCAATTTTAAAATATTAATGCGTATTTTTTCTGCGTTTTTTTCTGATAATGATAATCACAGCAGCGGCGATTACGCCGAAGATGAGAATATAAAGAATATTTCCGAGAATCGCTACGGCGAGATTTCTGAAGAAACTGCCGATATTGTATAAACTGTCGCTGAATGTATTTTTAAGCTGTGCTATGAATGAACCGTCCTGGTTTATAATTCTTTCTTCCTGCGAAACGTCGATTGTTACGGTTGAATAGCTTATCTGAGAATCGTATGACTTTTTCTGGCTTTTGTATCTTTCATATTCGGCTCTCACCTCGGAAAGTCTCGACTGAACCTCAATTGTTTCGCTGACTTTTTTGCATTTTTCAAGAATTTTCAGCAGTGCTTTTTCTTCTGCTTCAAGCGCCTTTATGCGGCTTTCGATGTCAACATAGGAATCCGTCACATCGCTTTTTGAAATCTGCTTTGACTGAACCGTACCTATTTCATCAATTCCCGTTAAGAATTTCTCAAGATTTTCAGACGGAACTCTTACAACTATTTCAGCGTTTTTGCTTGAGTAGTTATTTTCGGTATAGCTGTCTGTATATCCTTTGAAAAATTCGATTTTTTTATTCAGCGCGGAAATAAAACCGTTAAAATCCTTTGTCTGGATACTCAGGTTCGCGTTTTTGATTATTTTTCTGTCCGCTTCGGTTTTATTCGTAAGCGAAAGAGAATCTGATGACGAGCTGACGCTGACATCCTGAGCTTCCGCGTCGGAATAGTTGTAGGATTCTTTATATCCGCTTTCAGAGGGAACGGCTTTGTCCGCCGCCACTTTCGCGCCGAATGACATATCCGAAACAGCGATTATCACTATGATAATCACAATGCAGACGGCAACGGCGGCAAGAATTTTATATGAGTTTTTTATGTTGAATTTTTTATCTTTCATAACTCTCTCTCCTGAAATTATCTGTTAAGAAGCATATAGAGATTCTTTTTGTAATTTTCAATTGAATCCTCAACAATTTTAATTGCCGCTTCTTTGCCCATGCACTCTTCAACAAGAGTTTTTTTGCCCTCAAGGGTTTTATAAACAGAGAAAAAGTGAATCATTTCCTCATAAATATGATTCGGAAGCTCATCAATTGACTTATATGAGTTGTACATCGGGTCGTTGAACGGAATGGCGATGATTTTGTAGTCCATATCGCCGTTGTCCGTCATTGAAATTACTCCTATCGGATAACAGCGCACAAGAGTCAGCTGATTAATCTGCTCAGAGCAAAGCACAAGAACGTCCATGGGGTCACCGTCTTCCGCGTACGTTCTGGGAATAAATCCGTAGTTCGCTGGGTAGTGAGTTGAGGTGTAAAGAATCCTGTCAAGAACCATAAGACCGGTTTCTTTGTCAAGCTCATATTTATTTTTACTGCCTTTTGTGATTTCAATTACAGCATAAAAATCCTCAGGTGTGATTTTTTCCGCTGAAATATCATGCCATATGTTCATAATGTTCCTCCGCTGTATGTGATTTTCAATAACAGTCCGACATCGTTGGCGTTGACCCGCCCGTTCATGTCGATATCTGAAGAAAGGCGTTCTCTTTCTGTCGGCTCCTGCTGAAGAAACGCGAAAGAAATCAGAAGCTCACAATCATGATAATCCAAATCGCCGTCATTGTCAATGTCTCCGAGATAAGCGATTTCCAGCGAATCGGCAATAAGGCCGCTTTTATCATAATAATTAACGCGGCTGCCGTCAGTTTCGATGTTTTTGTTTTTGAAATCAGAGAGAATCTCCGAGGCGGATGTTCCGCGCTTCACATATCCCAGCACGCCGTTTGAGATTTTAAAGCATGATGCATCTTTAAGTCTTAACGAGTCGTTGTCTGAAAAAGATTTAACGCATACGTTGTTGTAGCCTTCCTCCGCGGTGTCCTGCCATTCGGTAAAATCACGGTCAAGCGTAATATAGCTCTGACCTTTTTCGGCGTAATATGACCTGTTGTGCGCTCCGTCAAAGCCTTCGGGATACTCGAGCGGTATGCATGCGTCTGTTCCTTCCGGTACGGTTATGGTTACCACAACCGAATAGCGTGATTTTTGCGGCAGAGAAACAGCCTTTGAGAGCGGTACGGTTATATATCCGCGGTATTTCATGAACCCGCTTTCACCTGTTACAAGCGTTCCGTCAGTGGGATTTCCGTCAGCGGGAACATCCTTATAAATTTCAACGGTGTAGTTTACATCCTGCTGGACAGTGTGGAAAGAAACGGCTCTGACTGTTTCTTTTGATTTTGTTGTGAAAATATTCGCCATGGACATCTGATTATGTCCGCTCAGGAAACCCCAGCCCTTGTATCCGAAGCCGTCATACTGATTGATGTTTTCATAATTATCCGCGCTTTCCATTTCAAAGGTGGTGAAATACGAAAGCGAAGTGTCATAATAGGAAAGCCAGAAATACCCGTCATCTCCCCAGCTGCTTCCCCACGAATTTTTGACGAGCCACGCACCGTCCCCGGGTGGAGTTTTTTTGAAATTATCTCTGCTGTAGCTGTCGTTCCAGCCTGCAATGGTGATTGTATGATTTGTATTTTTCACGCTGTTCTGATAATAGCAGGTACCGTTTTCCCCGCGGAGATTTAAAAATGTTCCCGAATGATAGTATGACGCTGTGATTGAGCCGCAGTCAATTATTGCCTGCTTTATTCCGTCACGGTCGTTTTCGGGAATCTGCCGTGAATTCTGAAGATGCGCGTAGGAATCATACCGCTCAGTTTCTGGATAATTTCCTTCGGGGTACGGAAAGCCCTCAAACGGAGCGTTTCCCTCTTCCTGAACGCCCGACCACCTTGCGAGAGCGAAAACGGAACGAACCCAGTTGCCGCCGTCTGTGAAGGGGGAATCGGAAAAAATGCCGTCACCGAAAGTTGAGTCTTTTTTTGATTTTACAAGTGTTCTCAGACCGAACCATACAAGATGAGCTTCCGAATAATCAACATCGCTTTGAGCAAGCCCCTGCTTTATCATGCTTGTTTCGGCTGCGGAAATCGCCGCGAATGCCCAGCAACAGCCGGAATTACCCTGTGTCTTTGCAGGGGTAATAATTCCGTGTTCTCTTGAGTCATATTCTGAAGGAAGCGATTCAATGATTTCAGGTTCGCTGACCGAAAATGAGTCTTCCGAAACGGCTATACCGTTTTCATCTGACAGTATTATTTCCCCATTGTTTTCAGTCATGGTGATTATCTGCAAATCATCTGTGAAGCCGCCGTCTTTTTTGATGTTTTCAAGAAAAGGGAAAATTGTTATCAGTATGCTTAACAGTAAGCTGATGAGCGATTTCATTGCCGGAACCCCCTTCATAAAGACTTCTCAAAGATTTAACAATTTAATAATAACATGGATATTGACTTTTATCAAGAAAAACTGTAAAATAGCATTCGTATAAGGAGGAATGTCTTATGAAAAAAAGCAATTCAAAGTTCAAAACCTTTGCCATCGTTGCTTTGACAAATATTATCGTTATCGCGGCGGCGGCGGGTATCGCACTCGGAGTGAACGCGGTTAAAAATCCCGAAAAATCCGCTGAAGAGAAAAGTCCCTACACCGTTAAAGTCAACGAGGCAACGGGCGAGGAGGAGTTTTACAACAAAAACGGCGAGCTTGCGTATAAGGTAAACAAAGAATACAACGCCGAAAATAAGAAGCTTGAAAAAGAGGTTTATGCCGACAAGAATAATAAAACAACAAAAATTGTTTATTATAAAGATGACGCGAAGACAATCGACCGTGTTGACGAGTATGATAAAGATGACAACATTGCCGTCGAGCGTGTATATGAAAACGGCAAGGCTACCGGTGAATACTGGAAATTTGATTATGATGAGCAGGGCAGAATATGCAATTCCGTTAATTATGACGGAAACGATAATGTCATCATGAAAAAAGAAGAATCTCATAATAAAGACGGCAAGCCCGTTGTTTTTCAGGAGACTGACGGAAACGGCAATCTTATTTCAAAAACCGAATACACTTATGATGAAAAGGGTAATGAAATCAAGGCCGTATTTTACAGCGCGGAGGGCATGACCGGCTACGTTGAATATGAATACGGAGCGGACGGAAGAGTTTCCAGAATGAATCAGTATAAAGGCGACAAACTTATTGAATACAGACTTTTCAAGTATGACAAAAACGGAAGCTGTACTCAGGAAATTCATGACGCAAGCGATCTGAATAAATAAAACCGCTGATTAAACCGGGCAAATGAAACCCGGCGTTGACATAAAAAATAAGACTGCCGCGAGACGGATTTACGCCTTTCGCGGCAGTTGTTTTTGTGCGTTTGATTATTTAAGTTTATGCTTTATCCGTGCTGAAATCAAAGAGCAGCTTTGTGAAATAAACCAATCTGCGGAAAACGCAGGCGATTTTTTCAAAGATATTTTTGTGGGTTTCCCTGCCGCAATACTGACAGGTGGTTGTCGGAGTAACAGAGTGTGTGTCTGTCTCCCAAACGGCATAGAATGTGGTATCCTTTGTCAGCTCGGGCTTGTCGCCGATGCTGTACATTGTGCCGTCTTCTCCT
>JAZLLB010000100.1:0-15025 GCA_045597925.1 Acutalibacteraceae bacterium | reverse complement strand
AAAAAAGATGAACCGCCGATGATTATTGACTACATCAGCTTCACAAAAGGTGTCAAGGTTAAAAAGTACACCGTTATAACAGACAGACCTGACGGTAAATTCCCCTCAGACCATAACCCTGTAATGGCGACAGCTGAAATCTGAAAATAAAAAGGCACAGAAACGGTGTTTGCCGTTCTTCTGTGCTTTGCTTTGTAAAAGACAAAATATTAACCGATAATCGAAAAAGGGCGGTACGTCTATGAAACCGGAGCATTCACATCTGACTGAGATATTAAATCTGAAAAAAACAAAGCCCTCAATGGAATTAAACCCGGAAAACGAGAGCTTTGAAGAATGGAAACAAAAATCACGGGCTAAACTTTATGAGCTTCTCGGTCTGGAAAAATATAATAAAGCGGAAGATTTATTCAAAACAGAGTATTCTCACGAGCATAGAGCTTACACAAAAATCCGCTTCACGTTCCAGAGCGAGGAAGGCAGTACCGTTCCCTGCTGTCTTGCCGTTCCGAAAGAAAAAATATGTGAGAAACCGCCTGTTATGATTTGCCTTCAGGGTCACGGAACCGGAATGCACATTTCGTTCGGCATCGTGAAATATGAAATTGATGAGCCGAAAATAAAAAACGGAGACCGCGATTTCGCGAAACAGTGCATAAAAAGGGGCATCTGCGCTCTTTCAATTGAGCAGCGATGCTTCGGCGAACGCGGAGGAAATCCGAGACCTGACTGCCGCGGTGCGGCTCTGACGGCTCTGCTTACGGGAAGAACTCTTATCGGCGGCAGAGTCCGGGATATCATGAGCGCGATAGATATGCTTGAGAAGCATTTTGCCGATATCTGCGATACAGAAAAAATCTGGTGTATGGGAAATTCAGGCGGAGGAACGGCGACGTTTTACGCGAGCGCGCTGGAGGACAGAATAAAAGCCGTCATGCCGTCATGCGCGTTCTGTACGTTTCTTGATTCAATCGGCAAGCTGAATCACTGTGCTTGCAATTATATTCCTCACATAGCGGAATATTTTGATATGGCTGAAATAGTCGGTATGTCCGCGCCGAAGCCTATGGTGATTGTTTCGGGGATTGAAGACGGAATTTTCCCGATTAAAGGGGCGGAAGCCGAGTTCCGCAGGCTTAAAAAGATATATTCAGCCGCAGGCGTGCCGCAGAACTGCGTTCATGTAAAAGGCGGCGAAGGTCACAGATTCTACGCTGAAGAAGGCTGGGCTGCATTTGAGAAATTTCCCGGTATTTTATAAAACAGGATTTTCCCAAATACGGAAGTATCCCCTCAAAATTTCAGCCAATCTGACAAAAAATCCCGCTTCGCAATTCGAGCGCCTTAATTGTGCGGTGTTACTTAATAATCATCTTAAGGAAATCTTAATAAATTCTTAATATGATATAACTTGATACTTGATAACCGAACAGGTATAATAATGGACGCAATAACATTTGAGGGGATAAGGAAATGAGAAACAATATAAGATTAATTATTTCAACACTTCTTGCGGCGGCATTGCTTATGGGAACGGCAACTGTTATCGGCAGTGCCAACGCGTCTGAATGTGAAAAAGGCTGTTCCGCTTCTGAATGTGTTTCGGAAACTGTCTGAAAATCAGCTGAAGGTCAGTATAAGCAAAAATATAAATTAAAATTAAAGAGTGACCCAGTAAAAGCGTATCGGGAGGACGAAAATCCTCCCGATTTTTGTGTTATATGTGAATTGTGTCACAGTCCGCAGGTAGTTCTTTATTATATCAAACCGCATTAAAGCTCAAACGACTGTCCGTCACGGCAGACTGTTCCGACATTTTTCCCGAATGCTTTTTCAATGCGCTTTTCGGCGTTTTCATAGTCCTTGAAAATATACCTGCCGTTGTGCGTAAACATCATTCTGCCGACTTTTTTGCCGCATTTAACAAGCTCATCACGGATATCCTCAATCTGATGATGACCCGTTTCAACAAAGAACGCGTCACATTTTTCAGGCAGAATTGTGCTGATATCTTCAAGCCGCATATCTCCGGAAAATACGATTGTTTTGCTCTCACACTCAACGGTGAATGAATAGGACTGATACTCTCCGTTCACCTGAGGCATATGATTTGTGTGATTCGCGGTGACTTTTATGTCGCCGTTGTCGAAAATCAAGCCGTCTGAATATTTATGTATATTGTGCTTGTGTTTGCAGTCAAAGCCTCCCTCGGTATTTTTCAGTACCGTCATAAAGCCCTCAACGGAATCAACGCACGGAGTGAAAATCTCAATGCTGTCATTTTCCGTCAGCTGCTGTTTCCTGACGTTGCCGACTTTCCTTATATACCACAAAAGATTGCCGAGACCGCCAACATGATCCATATGGGGATGTGTAATGAAAACCGCTTTTATTTTAAGCAGATTTACGCCCATATTGTGCGCGGTATATGCTCCGCATTCTCCTGCGTCTATGAAATAGAGTCCTTTTTCCGTTTCGATTGCGGTGCAGACATGATGGCACATTTCGTGCGGCTGGGTGCCTGCGCCTGTTCCGAGTGTATGAATTTTCATTTTACCCCTCATTTCTGCTGTGTGGGTCCCATATTCGCTGCTCCGGTGTAAACAACATCTTCGGGCAGGGGATAGTATTTCGGAATTTCGCTGTCACGCTGATAAAGTCTTACGTGTTCTCCTCTCGGAGTCATGTCAACAACATCACAGCCGCGCCAGTAAACAGTAAACTCCGTTCCTCTGGCAATCTCTTTCTTTACGACGGTTTTAATCTTAAATGTGAGCTGAAGCTCGTCATTTTCACAAAGCCCGAAAACAGCAATACCGTCCGCGATTTCAGCTTCCGCAGTTTTTCCGTTTACTGTGAATGAAATACTGTCGCCCATCCAGCTGTAAATTCTGAATCCCGCTCTGCAGTTTTTCTTTGCTTTGACTGCTATTTTGCCCTCGTTGGGAATAAATGATGTGAGGCTTACTTCATCAGTTTCCTTATCACACGGGATATTAACGATAAGCGCGCTGTTTTCTTCGGTGATTACATTATCCCACGCCGTTTTCAGCGCAACGGGAGCTGTTCCGACGCAGCAGCCCGCGATTGAGCGGAATCTTGAAAGTGAAATTGAGTTAGGCTCGCTGCCGCCCGTAAAGCCGCCTACCATACGCTTGTCAATATCACGGTAGGTTATGCCGTTGCCGTCGGGACGCGAATTGTCACATTCCACATAGCCTGTGTATCTTACCTGGTTTTCAATGAACTGATTTCTGATAAACAGATTCATATCGTTCCAGTATTCTTTATATCCGCATTTAATAAGCTCATCGGCGCAGATAATCATATCTCTTATGCAGCAGGTTTCACAGTGTTCCTCGTTCATGGGGTGCCACTGCGCGTATTCGGGAATCCAGCCGAAATCAGATGAAAGTGAGCGGACATAATCATAAATCGCCTTGCCTTTTTCGATATATCTTTCTTCATTTGTGAGTCTGCCGAGCTTCACAAGCCCGCAGGCAAACCATACAGCTGAATGAACGTGACCGAAAAATTCCATTCTGTAATTGAAATATCTTGACGGACCGAGAACATAATTCGCTATACCCTGCGCTAAATCAAGAGCGTTTTCGTCACCCGTGAGCTCATATCTTCTCACAAGAGCCTGAAGCATGACGGCGTTTCTTATCGCCTGCTCTCCTCTGCCTGTATGGCGTGTCAGGTCAAAGCCGCCTTCTTTAAGATAAACGTCATTCGGAAATTCGTATATCGGCTCGTCTTCATCATAATCGCCCGACCAGAAGGTACACACCTTTCTGTGAATAACGAGTGAACGCATTCCTTTAATAAGCTCACTTACACGCTTTTCATTTTCCTCATCATCGGGATATTCCTCTGTTATCATGTTGAGGGCGGGCAGAATATAGCCCATTTCATGAAACGATGAATGAACCGTATGCGTCCACGGATATTTTTCACAGAAGCGCAGACCGTGTTCTCCCCATGATTTCATAAGATGACGGCGAAGCGACTGCTTGACATTATCTCCGTCGTCTGTACCGAGCATTTTCATAGCGCAGGCAAGACCTTCATACCATGAGCCGACAAGCTCAGCGTCGTCAACACGGCAGTGAGCCGCTTCGGCAGGCTTTTTATTGGGAAGCAGAAGCCAGTAAGGAAGATTGTCATATTCCTCATCAACCATATTTGTTATGTAGTGATGCACAAGACGCGCGCTTTCCACAGGATTAAATTTTTCGTACATATTTTCCGCCTTTCTTACAGCTTTGCGTATAAAGCCGACCATTTTCTGATTTCTTTTTTTGAATATTTTTCGGGAACGTTTTTTGTGAGCTTTGAAGAAATAACGATTTTATCAAGCATATGTAAAAGCGGAACGCAGAGCTTCGGTTTTCTCAGCACATTCAGCTTATAAAGATAGTCCTTAACGGTGTAATTTCCGCCTGTTCCGGCAATCTCTTTCTGAGTCATAATATTTTTCTCCATAAGAAAATCAATATCCTGACCCGAAAGGGAAGACATTATTTCTTTGATTATCGCTGATATATATCTTCTTTCGCCCTGCTCTTTTATATATCTGTAATTATATTTCCACAGTGCTTTTGCGGAAAAATCCCCGCCTGATTCAATTATCACATCACTCAGAACTCTGCCCGCGTATATGCTCAAATCAATACCTGAACCGCTGAGCGGCTCTGTCATATAAGCGCTGTTACCGACAGCCGCGTATCCGTTATAAACAAACACGGGCAGATTTTTCCCGACCGGGATTCTGTCGCTGTACCCTCCGCAAAGGAGTTTTTCGCTCATATAGGGATACTCTTTTCTGAAATCCTCAAGAGCTTCCTCGACATCGGCTTCCGTAAGGGAGCTGAAGCCGCCCACAAGTATATCCATATATCCGTCTTTTGTGATAGCCCAGTCCATTCCGCATCTGCCGCAGTGAAAAAAATATGTATTGCTCTCAGGGTCGGTTATGATATTTTCCGTTTTCTCAAAATATCCTCTCCAGCCGATAAAGACTTCATCTTTTTTTACTGTATTTCTTATACAGAAGCGGTCTGGCAGGCTTAACCTCACAGGCGAAAACATTCCGCAGGAGTCAATAACAAGGTCTGCGAAAAAATTTTTTTCTTTTCTGTTTTCGATGTATTTTACGCCCTCAACACGCTGAGCGGAAGAGAGTGCCGAAACGATTTCGGTGTCAAACATAAATTTTACTCCGCATTCAGCGGCATAATCAATAAAGCTTTTTATAAGTAACTTTCTGTCTATATATCCGTAACCGGTAATTTCCCCAATCTCGGGAGTAACCTTGACGGTTTTTTTCGGATTATAGTAGCACATTCTGTCCGCGGGCAGATAATATGCATCTTCGGGTACGGGCATGCCTGCATTCACGAATAAATTCGTCAGTACGCTGTCGTGCCAGTCATACCCCAACTCATCCTTCTTTGACTTTTCAATTACGGTTACATCATATCCGTTTTTTGAAAGAGCAGCCGCCGCGGTAAGCCCGCCGTGTCCGCAGCCGGCGACAATGATTTTTTTCATATGCATTGCACCTCAAAAGGAAATTCGTCTTTTTTCTTGATTTTATTATACAATTGTAATATAATGACTTATAGCACAATTACGCAAAGTAAATGGATTTTTGTGCAAAATTTGAAAATCTGTCGGTGATTTATATGAAGCAGTCAGCCCGATATGAGGTTCAGCCCCAATATCCGCTCAGAATTATAACATATCACTTCGAAAATCATATTAAAATATGGCATCACCGATATGAATATCTTGAAGTTATTTATCTTGTTCACGGTAGCTTCACCCTTAAAGCCGATAAAAAAAGCTTTGATGTTTCTGACGGAGACATTATTATCTTCAACCCGTTTGAGGTGCATGAAAGCGTCAGTCTTTCCGAGAAAAACGAATATTATGTGTTTATTATTCCGCCTGATTTTATTAAGAGCTGGCAGAACGGTGTGAATTATAAATTCCGAAACGTTATTTCAGACAGTGACGAATGCCGAGAAGCCATAAAAAAAGCGGCCGAAGCGGCGGAAAGTCAATGCCGTGAGCAGCAGCTGCTTCTTAACGCGGAGGTTTTCAGGTTTCTTTATCTCGCCGCATCAGAATTTGCTCGTGCTCAGGAAAGTGAAAACAGGATTCCCGCTAAAAACAGGCATATAGTTGAAGACATCAAAAGCAGAATATCCCGCTGTTACGCGGAGCCATTAAATATCGGGCTGCTGGCGAACACGTTTTTCATAAGCGTTTCGCATCTTCAGCATCTTTTCAAGGCGCAGACGGGCATGACAATTGTGGATTACGTCAACAAAACAAGAATTGAAAATTCCTGCAAACTCCTTTCCGAGACTGATATGCATATTTCCGCAATAAGCGAAAAGGTCGGAATTTTTGATTACAACTACTTTTCGCGAATGTTTAAAAAATACATCGGCATTACACCTACACAATACAGAAAAAAACATAAAAATACGGATTAGAACTATTTGGGGGTCAAAGTTATGAAAACACGCTTTATTAAAATTTTATCGGCAGTTTTATGTATCGCTATTCTGATAAGCTCCGCACCGCTTTTCGCACTGGCGAAAAATGATATGCTGAAATTCACAGTAGCTTCCGATACTCATTTTCAATGCGGCTCAGATGTCGGAAGTCCCGCGGCAGAAACACTTTATGCGGAGGGAATGCTCAACAGAGACAAATATTATCATGCTACATTTCAGGGGCAGATGAACCACGAAAGTGAAGCAATCATCAGAAGCATGCTCAGCGATTTTGTGAAATCGGACAGCGAATATCTGCTTATTCCGGGTGACCTCACCTGCGGAAAAAGGCAGTCCCATATTGAATTCGCGCAGCTTCTTAAAAATGCCGAGAAAAAAAGCGGCAAAAAGATTTTTGTAATCTGCGGCAATCACGACTGTGATGAAAAATCCGCCGGGCAATATATAGACATCAATGAATTTAAGAAAATCTATGCCGATTTCGGCTTTAAAGAGGCTGACGCCTTCGATCCAGCCTCGGCTTCATACGCGGTTGACCTTTCGCCTGAATACAGACTTCTGGCTGTTGATTCCTGCATTTACGGCAAAGATGACGGGCAGGTGAAAAAAGCCACATTGAAATGGGTTGAGGAACAGACGAAGGCGGCAAAGAAAGAAGGCAAACACGTTATCGCGATGATGCATCACAGCCTGCTGCCTCATTTTACTGTTCAGCCGATGATCAAAAATTACGCGAAAATCGCTGAAAAATTTGCCGATATGGGAATAAAACTCGTTTTCACAGGTCATCTTCACGCAAACGATGTTTCAATGGCAAACAGCAAAAATGGCAACACGGTTTATGACATTCAGACGGGTTCGCTTATCACCTCGCCTAACGCATACAGAGTTGTTGCGGTTAAAGACAGTGAAATAAAGCTCGAAAGCAGATACGTTACGAAAATAGATACAAAGTATCTTCCCGAAGGCTTCACAGATGAACAGATAAACCTTATAAAAAGCGATTTTTCCGCGTATGCCGACGGTTATTTTGAATCCGGAATCTGCAGATGGCTCAACAGATACATCGGCTCAGCGGGCAAGGTCGGTAAATTTTTAAAGCTCAGCCCCGATTCAAAGGGCTACGAAATTGTTGACAAAATCATGAAAAATATAGGAGAGGCACTTCTGCTTCCCATTTATGATGACGGAAAAACTCCCGGCAAGCCTGACTCAATTGAAGAAATCGCGAAGCTTTCAGGCGTGACGCTTCCCGAAAGCAAATATGAACGCATATATCAGCTGACTGCAAAGGTTATGGGCGGATTTTACCACGGAGATGAAGAAGCTTCAATAAAAACTGTTGAATTTCCGTTGTTTTTTGCCTGCTTCAAGGCAATTCTCGCGAGAACAATAACCAACTTTAAATTCACGACCAAAACTGCAAAATCCTTCAACAGAATTATGAGCAGTACTTTCGGAATCGAACCGTATGATATAGCTCTTAAGGGAACGGCGAAGCGGAGCTATGCGTGCAAAGCGGCGGATAAAATTCTTGAATCGGTTCTCTATAATTTATGCGACGGACTCGTTGAGGACTTAAGTCAGCCGTCAGACATTAACCTGACAATAACGGGATATGGTGTGAACGATACAGCGGAAAAAGAATTTCAACTGAGTGCTTTCAAGCGAACAGTAAAGTTCTTTAATGCAATATCTCATAATTAAGATGTGCTGCGGCAACTGAAATCCGGAGAGCTGAATTTGTTATGTTCAGTGCGCTTTTGACAACTGATTTTATATAGCTGAGTAAAAAGGTACAGTTTAATCTATTTTTCATACCGTTTTCTGTTATTTGTCTGTTTCAGAATATAGTCAATGCTCACATCATACAGCTTTGAGAGCTTAACCAATATTTCATCGCTCAGCATTTGAGTACCTGTTTCGATATAGCTGTATTTCCGCTGTGTTATACCGATTTTGTCTGCTACCTGCTGTTGTGTATAATCATTGTCCTCACGCAAATCTTTAATTCTGTTATCCATATAATCACCGATTATATTTTATGTTAGATAGAATTTATCTATTGACAATTAGATAAAAATTATCTATAATAATAACTGTTAGATATATTCTGTCTAAAATAACATATGAAAGAGGTTTAAAAATGAAAAAATTAATTGCAGGTTTATTGGTTGCGGTAATGCTTCTCGGGTGCGTTCCGCTCAGCGGTACAGTCAGATCGGCTTTTGGAACAACAGATGCCGGTGCGGCGTCAGGCAATCCCGGATATGACACGCTAAAAAACTATATTCTGGAAAACTATGACTATTGTGACGAATTTTATAAGATAATAAAATTAGATAGCGGTGATGATGTTCACTGTCAACTTTATTTAGAGACCGGTTACGATAAAAGTGTAACTGTTGAATATGATGCATATTATAAATCAAATTCGATTTATAATATGATGGTAACTTTTTCAGAAAATTCACCGACAATAGTTATCAATTTTGCAATCGGCGATCTTGATACTGATTTTGATACAAACTATTTTTTTGTATACTCAAATACTTTAATTCCGGAAGAGTACAGCGGAAATAATTGTGAATTTTGGATTTCCGGTTACTCTGAGGACTGGGAAGAGAAATACGAAACGGAAGATGCTGCCAAAAATGCGATAAATGCCGAAGCTAACAGACTGCTATACATAATTCTGACTGATTTGAACGTTTATCTTAAGGAAAAAACAGGCGTAAGTCTTGCTGATTTAGGTTTCACTGTCTTTTCACAGTCAGAGGAAAATCCCCAGCCAATCGATGATCAGCCCACAAAGTCAGGCATTACTGTGCGTGACATGGAATTAAGATATAAAGGTTTTGGTCATCTTAATCCGGAAATCGCCGCAGGTGTGGGAACTGAGTATACCGTAAAATACGAATCATCTGACCCGTCTGTTGTCAAAGTCAGCGATAACGGAAATGTTGAAGCGACAGGAGTGGGTAAAGCGGTAATCACCTGCACCGTCACTGACAGCAGCGGTAATGCTTCAACAGCTGAATGCACTGTTACCGTTAAATATAACTGGTGGCAGTGGCTCATCCGAATTTTCCTTCTCGGCTTCCTTTGGTATTAATCTGAAACTGATATTAAGGCAATCCCTCACTATTTAGATGTGCGGATTGCCTTATTTTGCGTGTAGCAAAGTTAACCCCCGGGACTGTTTTCACGCATAAATCCATAAAGAGAAAACTGTGATGAGATTTTTACATTCATCACAGTTTCTTTAATGTCTGTTATATGTTTGAGTATTTTATCAGTTCCCGGGAAATTTCGGGATTCCGTCAATTCCTGTCTGAAGCTCTTCGTCAGTCGGTCTGAAATCAACCATTGTGCCGTTGTTGAATCTTTCATACGCGAACATATCAAAATAACCTGTTCCCGTAAGACCGAAGAGAATTGTCTTTTCCTCGCCGGTTTCTTTGCACTTCATAGCTTCGTCAATGGCAACCTTGATTGCGTGACTGCTTTCGGGCGCGGGAAGAATTCCCTCAACCTTTGCGAACTGCTTTGCCGCCGCGAAAATCTCCGTCTGCTTTGCGGTAACGGCCTCCATAAGTCCGTCATCATAAAGCTGTGACAGCACGGAGTTCATGCCGTGATAGCGAAGCCCGCCCGCGTGTGACGCTCCCGGAATAAATCCGCTGCCGAGTGTATACATCTTGGCAAGAGGGCAGACCATGCCCGTGTCGCAGTAGTCATATTTATAAACGCCTCGTGTAAAGCTGGGGCATGATTCGGGCTCAACGGCAATAATGCGGTAATCCTTTTCGCCGCGGATTTTCTCACCCATAAACGGAGAAATAAGTCCGCCGAGATTTGAGCCCCCGCCTGCGCAGCCGATGATAATATCAGGTGTAATATCGTATTTATCAAATGCGGTTTTGCATTCAAGACCGATAATTGTCTGGTGAAGAAGAACCTGATTGAGCACGCTGCCCAGAACATAGCGGTAACCGTCAAGAGATGTTGCCGCCTCAACAGCCTCTGAAATAGCGCAGCCGAGGCTGCCGTTTGTGCCGGGGAAGCGTGCTAAAATAGAACGTCCGACGGCTGTTGTTTCTGACGGAGACGGAGTAACCGAAGCGCCGTATGTACGCATAACCTCACGTCTGAACGGCTTCTGCTCATAGGAAACCTTAACCATATAAACCTTGCAGTCAAGTCCTAAAAAAGCGCACGCCATTGAAAGAGCCGTTCCCCACTGACCTGCTCCCGTTTCGGTTGTAACGCCTTTAAGTCCCTGTTTTTTGGCGTAATACGCCTGAGCGACAGCAGAATTCAGTTTGTGGCTGCCGCTTGTGTTGTTGCCCTCAAATTTATAATAAATCTTCGCCGGTGTTCCGAGAGCTTCCTCAAGGCAGTAAGCTCTTACAAGCGGTGACGGACGGTACATCTTATAGAAATTGTAAATTTCCTCGGGAATATCAAAATAAGGCGTTGTATCGTCAAGCTCCTGTTTTATAAGCTCATCGCAGAAAACAGGACGCATATCATCAAAGGTCATTTTCTTGTGAGTTTTCGAGTCAAGAAGCGGCGCGGGCTTGTTTTTCATGTCAGCACGCAGATTATACCACTGTTTCGGCATTTCGTCCTCAGACAGATAAATTTTATAAGGGATTTTTTCTGACATATTATAACCTCCATTTCGGTTTACCGGTATATTCTATCACATAATTGAGCAATGTCAATTGACTTTTCGTCTGTACAGGCATATAATTTTATTCAGAATTATTCCCGGGGGAAGTTTATGAAAAGCTTTGAGATAAAAAAGAATGACAGCAGTCAGCGGCTTGATAAATTTGTTACCAAAACCGTACCGAATCTTCCGAAAGCTCTTCTGTATAAATATATACGTACAAAACGCATAAAGGTAAACGGTAAACGGGCGGAAATTTCGACCCGTCTTAACGAGGGCGACATGGTGGATATGTATATCAATGACGAGTTTTTTGTGAAAAGTGAAACGAGATACGACTTTTCGGGTGCATCGGACAGGCTCGACATCATTTATGAAGACGAAAACATTATGCTGCTTGACAAAAAAGCGGGGCTTCTCTGTCACCCCGACGATAAGGAGTACGTTGACACGCTGATTTCAAGGGTGAAAAAGTATCTTTACAATAAAAAAGAGTATGACCCTGATGAGGAAAATTCATTCACGCCCGCTCTTGTCAACAGAATCGACCGCAATACAGGCGGAATTGTAATTGCCGCAAAAAACGCACGGAGTCTTAAAATTCTTAACGCGCAGATGAAAGAGAGAAATCTGAAAAAGACATATCTCTGTGTGGTTCACGGGATTATGGAGCGCCGGAACGGTCTGCTCACAGGCTGGCTTGTAAAAGATGAAGATAAAAATAAAGTAAAGATTTTCAAAAATCAGATTCCGGATTCCAAAGAAATCAGGACAAAATACACCGTTATCGAAGATGACATGAAAAACAATCTGAGCCTTGTGGAGGTTGATCTGCTCACAGGCAGAACACATCAGATAAGGGCGCATTTCGCCTCAATCGGGCATCCGCTTCTGGGTGACGGAAAGTACGGAACCAATGCCCTTAATAAGAAAATGGGCTACAAAAAGCAGTTTCTTTATTCATATAAGCTCCGTTTTGACATGGACGAAAACGCAGGCGAACTATCTTATCTCAACGGTAGAACATTCACCGCAAAAGATGTGTGGTTTGAAAATGAGTTTAAAAACAGAACATTATAAGTTATGCGGTGCTGCCTTGATTTTTCTGTATTTTTGGTTAAGAATAAAACAAAAAAGAGCTGTGGTGAAAATTATCCGTTTCACCGCGGCTCATTTTTTTAAATAAAATAATAGTTTTACTAATATTTTGCTTGACAAACGCGAACAAATGTTCTAAAATAGACAGTGATGCTATTACTCAGGCACGCACCGCAATTGTTCGGTGCTGCCTTAAGGCGGTCGGCTGAACAGGAGATGAAAATTTGAGCAAAATAAAAGCTGTCGCAAGAGATAAGAAGCTTATTATTACTTCAAGACCGGTATTGACATCGGGAAGTAAAAATATTGACGGATTTTCTGTTGTGTTTGACAAAACATGGAATTTTGATTCAGCGGATTACTATGTTAATTTTTTTATTGATGATGATAAAAACGGGGTTATACGGCATCTCGATGTTTCGGGCAACGTCGGCAGATGCGATATTCCGTTTTACATCACAAGAAATGAGGGCTTTTTTCATTTCGGAGTTTTTGCCAAGGCTGACGGCGATATTGTCAAAACGTCTGATATTGTCGGCTATGAAGTCAAAAGAGGTATATGTGTTGAACCTGACGGTGATGAGCATGATACCGTTACGGAGATTAAAAAGCTGTTTATCGATATGATAAACAACAATATTTACGGCGGGGTTCTTACTTATGATATGCGTTTTGAAGATATTGAACTGAACTTTTGCGAATATATAAATGCTTTTTCCGAGGATATGATTATAGTCGGAAATTTAAATGAAAGTTTTTATGATGTTATCAAAACCCATATTAATTCCGACATTCAGAGAATAAGCGCTCCTAAAGATGCGCTGGCTTCTTATATTTCGGTATTAAGGGAATACTTCGATGAAGATAGTTTACAGATTGAGTTTAACAGCATAAATGATGAGGCTCAGAAGCTTAACGGCTTAAAGAGCGGCATATGCGGTCTGATTAAAACATATATCGACCCGGATTTTAACGAAGACAGCGATTTTATAATATACCTCACAACAATTGAGGAATATCTTGAAGATGCCGCAGAAGCAGCTGAATGCAGCGATACGATTATTTCAAATCTTTATTCACTTTACACAGGAGGTAATTAAATGCCAACAGGAAACAACGCGACATTACAGGACGTAATTGACGCGCAGAACGCCTTTATAGCGACACAGTCGCAGGAAATCTCAACATTAAAAACACAGACGGCGACAGCCTTACAGAACCTTGCCGCCCTCGGAAACCGTGTTTACGGCTACAATCACACAGCGGTTGTCCGTCAGAATCTTGAAACGGTACATAACGGAATTATTACGGCGAATCCCGCACTTGCGAACAGCTCCGCTGTCGGATTCACGGCTCTGCTCAATGACGGTGATGTTATTCCCACGCAGGGCAGCAGACTGTTCATCAACGGCGTTGAAGAATCTGGCGATTACACCTTCAGCGGTGAAAATTCATCAGACGGCACGGAGTTTGTCAAGGTCTGGTACTTCCCCTTAAACGGTACGCTTCAGCTTTCTGATTCTGTAAATTTAGATATAGTTGATTTCAAAATAATAAAAAGAAACGATTTAACAAGCGGTTTTACAGTTGACGTCTCATATTACAAATACGCGAAATATATTGATATTGCGGGTATTGACATATCGTCATGGAGTGTTTGCGGAAGAAAAATAAAAACTCATTTCTTGAACTCGGGAAACGGAAATATCCTTCAATGTGAAGAATATGAGGATGACGGAATGACATCTGTAGATACCGCTCAATACCAAAAAAATCCGATAGCCGCAAATTCAACAGCGAATGTGAAAAAGCTGATATTCCCGAATCTTACAGAATTTAAACTGGATACAAACGGTTGGGGATTCTTTACTAAAAATTTTATAAACGCAGAGATTGTTGTCCCGAGCCTTGAGATATGTAACGGTACAACCGCTACTGTAGATACTGCTTCAAGTTTTGTAAATATCAATAAAATCGTCATGCCTGAATCAGTAACAACTTTAGGCAGAGGAAGTTTTTACAACATAAGAAATCTGCACTTGAATTGCAAAAACGCATCAATAACAGGCAGCTGGTACGGAGGAACCGCTCCGCAAAATTTCTCTGTGTGTTCAGACTGGGGAGCTACAATCAATATATCGGTTGCCGCAGCGAACTGGAGCAAAGAGGATTTTATTGAACTTTTTACAAACAGGCTGCGGGATATGGAAGATGTTGCCAAAGAGCTTAAAATACCGTCTGCGATTTATGATGAGCTGACAGACGAAGAATTTGAAATCGCCGAAAACAAAGGCTGGACAATCGGCGCGTAAGGGGGGGATTGCATGAATTATACAGTCAGCGGAAAGAACTACATAGCCGATGAAGGATATGTTTTTCAGCATAAAGAAAAAGGCGGGATTTATAAAAAGCTCCGCCTTTCGAAAAATGACAGTATTGAGAATTATGAGATTATCGCTGAACCGGTCGTCAACGAAGCTGAAGAGGAGGAAACAGATGATTCTGCAGGCACTGACTTATAATCTGTTGAGATTTGTGTGCTTCAATTTTGTCCTTCCCTTATTTGGTTTGATTTTGCTGTTTTTTGAATAATAGTAACGGGATTGCTTTTCGGCAGTCCCGTTTTTTGTAACTATCTGATAATTTTTTTGCCGTCAAACGCGAAAAGTCCGAATCCGGAACCGCCTTTGCCGCCTTTTTCAAGCCATTCGGCATA
>JAZLLB010000099.1:0-3663 GCA_045597925.1 Acutalibacteraceae bacterium | reverse complement strand
GTAGATCCGCTTCTCGGAAAAAGAGACCATAAAAAAAGCAAAGAGGAAAAAGAACTGAAGCCCATTCAAAGACATTCTTATTGGTGGTAATTATGTATGTTCGCTATCAGTAAATAGTTATTATTCAAATCCCATATGAACATTCGCACCAAACAAGAGCAGACCTCGAAAATTATGATTTTACATCGTTCTCGGGGTTTTTCTTTGCCTTAATCAGTTATGATTTCACAGAATTTCTGACGGTAACTAACAAAAATTTGACCCCGCGGCAACGGTTTTGTTACGTTTGTACTGATGCAAATTGAGCGGACTGTACAAAAAGCCACGGCATATATTAATTATCGACAAATAAGTAGAATTATTGACAAATAAGTAAAATGATGATAACATGAAACACAGTAATATCAGTGATGATTTCAGCCGGCAACTGTTATTACAAATAATTCATATGGGCGGTTTCCGGGCTTTGTGTCTGAAGCGACCCAAAAGATAAAATGAGGTGTGTCTTTACTATGAAAAACTTCTTCAAAATCAAGGAGCGCGGCTCCACAGTCCGTACTGAAATTGTGGCCGGTGTTACCACATTCATGGCCATGGCCTACATACTGATGGTCAATCCCGGCATGTTCTCCGAACTCGGTACTGTATCTTACGGCGCAATCTACATAGCAACCGCTATTTCGGCTGTTGTCGGCACACTGCTGATAGGTCTTCTGGCAAATCTCCCTCTGGCTCAGGCCTCGGGTATGGGTCTTAACGCTTTTTTTGTCTACACTGTTTGCTTCGGACTCGGTTTCACTTACGCTAACGCTCTTCTGTTCGTCCTTGCAGACGGCATCATCTTCATTCTGCTTTCCGTAACAGGATTAAGAAAAGCGATTTTTGATGCGATTCCCAACCGTGTTAAAAAGATTATTCCCGCAGGTATCGGTTTGTTTATAGCCTTCCTCGGTCTTCAGGATTCGGGAATCATCATAAACTCCCCATCCACCTGCGTCGGTATTGCCTCTTTTAATCTTCTTGGTTCCGCTACCTGGGCAAGCATTATGCCCATGATCGTTACAATTGGTACTCTTATCACCATTGCCATTCTCTCCAAGAAGGGTATGAAGGGTGCTGTACTGTTGAGTGTTCTCGGTGGTGCTGTGGTATACTATCTGCTCGGCTTCACCATAAACGGATTTTATGACAATTTCCTTGCAGGCGTATCCCTCAATCCATTACAGGCATTTAAGGAATTCGGCACTCAGGCATTCGGAAAAGTCTTCACCGAAGGCTTCGACTTTTCCGCCTATCTCTCCGGGGAAGGTCACAGCGTCAGCAGCCTTATTGTTTCATTCGCAACCACCGCTCTTGCTTTCTGCATGGTTGATATGTTCGACACTATGGGTACTCTCTACGGTGCCTGCCGCGGCGGCGATATGCTCGTGAAAAACGAAAAAGGCGAAGACGTTGTTCCCAACATGGATCGCGCAATGATGGCTGACGCAATCGCCACAGTGACCGGTGCTGTTTGCGGTACTTCTACCGTTACGACCTTTGTTGAATCCTCCGCGGGTGTTGCTGCAGGCGGACGCACAGGCTTCTCCGCGATAGTAACCGGCGGCCTGTTCTTCATTGCTATGTTCCTGTCACCCATCGCTGCACTGATTCCTGCCTGCGCATATGCAGCGGCTCTTATCTATGTCGGTGTTCTCATCATGAGCTGCACCAAGGATATTCAGTGGAACAACCCCTCCGTTGCGCTTCCCTCTTTCCTCACTCTTGCCATGATGCCTTTCACCTACAACATCTCTTACGGTATCGCTTTCGGCCTTATCTCACACGTTGCAATCAAGGTGTTTACCGGAAAAATCAAGGAAGTCAACGTCGGTACATGGGTTATCACCCTGCTGTTTGCAGCCATGTTCTTCCTGACTCATTAACATTCATTCGCGGTGCTTTCAGCTGCGGAGATTATTGCTGCGGATTGATAATGAGGTAATTCAAAATCACTGCCGCGGCACTGAAAATGCAAAAAACGCCCATAAAGGCAGAAATGCTTTTGGGGCGTTTTTTGATTATTATATCTTCTTAGATGTTTACAATTATTTAGCTGATTAATTGCTTAGGGTGAGTTTAATAATGCTTCTTATTATATTGCATAATTCTGTTTGCTGATTTGTATTAAGATTTGTAATCATAGATATTATTTCGTCGGTGAATTCACCGCTTGATTTTTCTCTTCCGAAAACAATTTCATCAGATGAAATATATAGAGCACTACAGATTTTTTTTAACGTTGAAACAGTCATCCCCTTTTTTCCTGTTTCAATATCTGCAAGAAATTGGCTTGAAATATTTGCGAGCTCAGATAATTTTTCTCTTGATAATCCCTGTTGCTCGCGTTTATTTCTGATTCTTTTGCCTATAACTTTATTTTCTTCATTCATTTCTATCACCTATGATATATTATGATAAAAATTGTTTTAAATAAATCATCAATAGTTATTGACAATTTATATCTATTGATGTAAGATTGTTATATCAAACATATATCTGTTTGATAATATACAAAAGGGAGGTGAAGAAAATGAAGAAAAGAATAATCAGCGTTGCAATGCTCATTATGGTATTGTTGTCATCTTTTTCGTTTTCGGCGTTTGCGGCAACATCTAAAACGGTTTATGTGCCGACAAACCACACTTGGAGTTCAGATGCAAAATGCACATTGACTAACAAAAAGAAGGCGGCTACAGTTAGAGCAACAATGCAAAATTGGGGTGTAAATCTTGATATTCGTATGCGTAACGGCTCAAAGGTTATATGGTCGGAAAATAATGCGATAAAATGGAGCAAAAAAGCTGTTGCGAATGTATATCGTGATTTTAATTTAGGCTGCGACCATACATACTACAGCCTGTCCTTCCGCTGCAATAAGAGCTGTGGCGTGTGTCCGTCTGTAACTCTTAAGGCAATTAAAAATTGTTCACTTTAATATTTCTTGAATGAAAGGGACGGGGCAGGTGTCTTTCCTGCTCTGTCTTTCTTTAAAAATGAAAAAAATAATTGGATTAATACTATCACTTGCAATGACACTGTGCGCCTGTTCTAACGGTTCGTCCATAATGTCATTTGATGCTGATAAATATGTTGAGCTTTATGATTATTCATCTGAAAGAATTAATTATGAATATACTCAGATAGCCAAAACTGATGTGGAAAATATCATTCTAACAGAAATGACAGCACATGAAGCATATATAGAGATTCATGAAAATCGAAATGTAAAATCAGATGATATATTACTCATAGCAATTGACGGCGAAGAAGAATTTTATACAATGAGCGGTGAAGATAACGCATTGCCGTTCGAGAACGAATTAATAAAAATGATAACAGGCGATTCGAGGCGTATTAAACTTTCAAACGGTTATACAGCTGATGTTGTCGTTTTGGGTATTTACAGAGCCGTACAGTTAAGCGACAAAGAGTTTATCTTGAATTATTACGGGTATAAATCTTTTGATGAGCTTGAAAAATTCATACGCGACAGGGCGTATGATGAAATTGTATTTAATTTTCTTTTTGATAAAATAACAGAAAAATCAAAGGTTATTGCGTATCCTGATGAAATACAAAATCAAATAAGAGAGCGTATAAAAATTTATACAAACGAAATTT
>JAZLLB010000098.1:0-3945 GCA_045597925.1 Acutalibacteraceae bacterium | reverse complement strand
ACCAGACTTCTTTACGGCTCAACATCCCATAATGCGCCGTCGAGATTTTTAAAAGAAATACCCGACGATTTGGTCGAGCATACGGGAGTTACATCTCTTGCGTCAGGCAGTTCCGAAAACAGTTCAGTCCGGTTCTCCGATTTTTCTGACGAAAGCTTCGCGGACTCATATTATTCAAGGAACAAGATTAACAGAGGCTTTTCAAAACCTTTATCTTCGGCCTCAAAGCCGAAAGCCGCCCCGCAGGTTCAGTATGCGGTCGGCGATACGATTAAGCATAAGATTTTCGGCACAGGGGTTGTTTTGAGTGCTCAGCCTGTTGCTAATGACACTCTGCTCGAAATCGCGTTTGATAAAGCCGGCACTAAAAAGCTGATGGCGAATTTTGCGAAGCTCACTAAGGAGGGGTGAAAATGAAAAGGCTACTGTCGCTTGTTATCTGCATTTTTATGATTACGGGTATCTGTATGCCTGCGTATGCCGTACAGAAAGAGTCTGTTCCGTTTATACTTGTATCTGGTATGGATGTGCTTCCGCTTTATAAAGACTACGGAACGGATAACGAACGGAAGGTGTGGGGTATTACAGGTGATTCCTTTGCAGCTCTCGGAAAAGAGCTTGCGAAGCCGCTTTTAAAGCTATGTGTTGACCGTAACAAAAAAGTGTTCGGTCAGAGCCTTCTGAAAAGTCTTTGCAAAACCTTCGAATATCTTAAATGTGATGATAACGGCGATTCTCTTTATAATATCCGGACACCGCAGTTTCCGACATCAATGGCTGATAATGAGTGGGTATATAAAAATGAGAAAAAGGACGAGCAGGGTATACTCAATGCCGCTGTCAGAAAATACGGTGCGGAAAATGTGTACTTCTTTAACTATGACTGGCGGCTTGACCCTCTTGAACACGCAGATGATTTGAATACCCTCATTGAGTCAGTCAAACGCGAGAAAGGCTGTGAAAAGGTTAATCTTGCCTGCTGCAGTATGGGCGGAGTTATATCTATGGCGTATATTTACAAATACGGTCACAGCTCTCTTAACAACTTTCTGCTTCTTTCAACTGCGTTTCAGGGTGTTGCCGCGGTGGGTGATATGTATCAGGGCAAATTGTATTTTGACAAGGAGGCGCTGATTCGCAGAGTAATAAATCTCGGCAAGGGAGATGTAAAAGAGTTTTTATTCAAAGCTCTCATGTACGCTGCTGATAAATCAGGTATTGCGGATTCTCTCGTTGACTTCGCCGACGGCGTTATTGATTCCATGAAAGAAGATATTTACGATATTCTTTTGAAAGATGTTTTCGGCAAAATGCCGGGGATTCTCGACCTTGCTGCCGCTTGCGATTATGAGGACGCAAAAGCATATATGCTTGATACTGACAGGAACGCTGAATTAATCAGCCGTTGTGACGAATATATTTATAATGTTCAGTCAAAAGCAAAGGAAATTCTTGACTCCGCGAAAAATGACGGTGTGGGCGTTTATATTGTATGTCAGTATAATATGCAGGCACTTCCGGTTTCGGTAAGCAGTGATTTAAACAATGATTTGCTTATTGATGTTAAATACGCTTCAGCCGGCGCGTACTGTGCCGACCTCGGCAAAACTCTTTCAAGCGCATATAAACAGGCTGTCAGTGACGGTCACAATCATCTTTCGGCAGACAGAGTTATTGACGCTTCAACCTGTATGTATCCCGAAAACACATGGTTTATAAAAGACCAGGCTCACGTTGACTACAATGTGGGACCGAGTACTGATTTTATATTCCGGCTTGCCGATTTAGAAAGGCAGCTGACTGTTTTTGATGACGAGAATTACACACAGTTTATGATTTATGACTATGATAAAAACTCTCTCAAGCCGCTTGAAGCTGAAAGCGGAAAAAGGAAGTTTTACCTGTTTAAAATAATTTCAGATTTCTTTGATACGATATTTAACTTTTTCAGATACATATTCAATATTTACTGAACAGGGGCGGTAAAATGATTATACGTTCGCTTAATAAAGACGATATATCTCAGCATGAGCGTGTTGCTTCGCAGTCTTTTATATATTCATGCGATGTTGATTCACAGGAAAATGAACTGCCGTGCGAATTTATGCTCGGAGCGTTTTCTGATGACGGCAAAACTCTTATGGCTGATATGGAAATTGAAAACAGAACAAGCTTTTTCGGAAGCAATACTCTTACCTGCGCTGCCGTGGGCGGTGTCGCGTCAAAGCCTGAATTCAGAAACAGAGGTTCTGTAAGGTCGATGTTTAACGCACTGTTCAATAATGATGAATTCAGAAGAGGTGCCGAAATCAGTTTCCTTTATCCGTTTTCATGTGCGTATTATAAAAAATTCGGATATGAGAGTGCAGGCAGAGCGGTTGAGCTTAAGGTTCCGTTTACTGAATTCCGAAATATTCCGAAATGCTCAGATGTTTTTCTCTACGAAGAACAAAATAATGACAGCTTTTTTGAACTTTATAATCAATCGGCTAAGAAAAATTTGCTTGCGTTTTGCAGAAAAGACAGAAATTTTTTTACATTTGACCCGTATAAATCTCTCATGTATACATATGTGCTGAACGATTATTCCGCATATGTGACTTTTAAAGTCAGCAGAGAAAACGATACGGTTTATGTTAAGGAAATTGAGTTTCTGAATAAAGAAGCTCTTATGAAAATTGCGGGATTTCTCCGCAGCTTTGAGGGAAATCAGAAATACGCCGTTTTCACAAAGCTCAGCGAAAATTCACCTGTTCTGACATTGTTTAATGATGAAAAAACTGTATCAAAAAGACTTTTCAGCACGGGCGCGGCAAGAATACTTGATGTTGAAAGCGTGCTTCTGAAAAAGGATTATCCTTTATCCAGCGGCAGTTTTTCTCTGAAATGCGTGGATACGGCAATAGCAAAAAACAACGCGGTTTTCGATGTTAATTATTCAGACGGAAAAGCTGAAGTTTTCAGAAGATACAGCGGCTCTGCGGACGTTGTACTTGATTCCTGCGCCGCGTCGAACATCCTTCTCAGCGGAATAAGAGATGTTTCACTTCTTGAATATTTTGACGGAATTGAGATAATCAAATACAACAACTCATTTTTTGATGCGTTCCCGTTTAAAAATGTTTTCATAAATGATGAATTTTAACCGCATATCCTGCATTATTATTTAAAACATATTTACAAATACAATGTAATAAGTTATAATGCAGACGGAGGTGTATCATTATGAAGTCATTAAAAAAACTTATATGCGTTATTTCTGTATCAGTTGTTATTTTGGCATCGGTCGTACCTTCTCTTGCGGTAGATATAAATGAGCTTACTTATCTTTATATTGATAAGGGCAATATTGTAATCGGCGACAACAGTGTCTCCGGTTACGGATATTTCGGTCAGCTTGTGACTGAAGTTAATAAAAACGGCTACTGCATAACAGTTTCAAATAAGTCTGTTACAAGTGTGAAAAACACCGTTGTTGTTGACGGCGGAGAAAACCATGTTACATTGACAAATCTGAACATAGATGTTCATTCAAATGATTATGAATGTGCTTTTGCGGTTCAGAACGGAGCAAAGCTGGATTTATTTTTTACGGGTGATAATGTACTTGCCAGCAATGAGGCAAGAGCCGGTCTTGAAGTTTCGTCTGACAGTGAAGTCGTTATAGGCGGTGACGGAACTCTCAGATGCAGCAGTAACGGTCAGGCCGGCATCGGCGGCGGAGGAGGCGGTTCAAACGGAACTGTGACTATTAACTCCGGAACAATTACAGCTCAGTGCGGCTCGGATAACAGTGCGGGTATCGGCGGCGGAAGCAGCGGAGGCGGCGGCACCATAACAATAAACGGCGGCAATGTTACTGCTAAAGGCGGCAGATACGGTGCCGGCATCGGCGGCGGCTGTTCGGGTACAGGCGGAAATATAATAATAAACGGCGGAACCGTA
>JAZLLB010000097.1:0-6546 GCA_045597925.1 Acutalibacteraceae bacterium | reverse complement strand
AAAACAAGCTCGTCTTTTGTCTTCGCGCCGTAAAGAAGCGTAAGATTAAAGTCCTCACTGCCGTCATCAATAGCTCTTGCCATTGAAAGGAAAGGGGTGATTCCGCTGCCGCCGGCAATACCGACAACATTGGGCGCGTCACGCAAAGGCTCATATGTAAAGTTGCCCTCGGGAGCGTACGCGGTGATTTTGTCGCCGACCTTCCAGTTATCAAGAATATAGCCAGAAGCGTATCCGTCGGGTACACGTTTAATCATAATCTGATACTCACCAACAAGCGACTTTGCCGGTGAGGAAGCTATTGAATAAGCTCTTGTTACAACTGATTTACCGATTTCAACAGGAAACGAAAGATACTGACCCGCTCTGAAATAGGCAAGCGACTGACCGCCCGTCCATGTGAGATAATAGCTCTTTACATCGGGAGAATGCTCTTCGATTTTTCTTATAACCAGCTTCTGCTCCTTAGGGTGAATAGCCGCGGCAACTCTGTTTACGTTAAAGAGGTCGGGGTTCATCGCCTGCTCCTTTGAAGCCGATTTAACCTCGCTCAGACGGTTCGGAATCATTTTGACCGTATTGGCAAAATCCCTGCCCTTCGAGTTGATGGGAATTATCTTGTTTTTCATTTCTTTGCCGCCTCCTTTTCCATTGCTTTGAGAGTCTGCTCCGCCGCCATGACACCTGTCTGATAAGACGGTGAGAAGCCTATGCACTGCTGTGTATAGCCGCCGCAGAAAGCAAGATTCTTTATCCTGTCACCCATGCCCATCGTCATAAGACGGTGAACGATTGAGTTTGTTCCTGACGCGTCAAAGCCGTAAATTGTGCCGTTGGGCGCGTCGGTATATCTCGCGTATGTCATGGGAGTCGCGATTTCGATTTCCTCAATATGCTCCCTGATGCTTACGCCCGTCGCCTTTTCAAAGTCGTTTATCATCATTTCGGCATATCTGCGTTTTTCTCTGACATACTCGGAAGGATTAACATCGCTCCATGCGTCGTCACCCGCGAATACACTTGTCATATAAAGAATGGATGTACCCTCGGGTGAACAGTCGGGAATGGCGGCGATGAGGCATACAGTTGCCTGAAGCGCACATTCCTCACGGGATATCGCCTTTTCACAGGCCTTCGCGCTGTCAGCCGAATCATAAATGAAATATGTATGATTTTTAAGCCCCAGCTCCTCCATTGAGCGGTTGAGTCCGAGGAAGACCGCGAAGCCCTTAACAGCGAGCTTCTTCGCGTTAAGATCCTGAATCTGGAAATCGGGTATATTTTCTTTATCAATGAGCTTGGTAAGAACATTATACGGCGAAACATCGGAAATAATGTAATCGGCAAGAACCTTTGTGCCGTCGTCAAGCACAACGCCCTTTACCTTTTTATCTTCAACAAGAATCTTTCTGACCATGGAATTAAACCATACTTCGCCGCCGTATTCCTCAAATCTGTCAAGCAGAGCGCTGCTTATGCCGTGGCTTCTGTTTTTCGGGATAACCGCTCCGTCAAAAACATATGTGTGGAACATTGTGCAGTAATGAATAAAATTGAGCTTATCGAGGTCAACACCGAGATAGCACCAGTACGCGCCGAACATATCACGCACAGGCTTGGGAATATCAAGCGCATCAAACACCTGATTTACCGTGTATCCCGCGATATTGAGGAAATTCATATGCTCGTCAACAACCGTTTTAACAGTTCCCGCGCCGAAAGAATCAAGATTGCTGATAAAGTTAACGCCGTTGCTTATCTGCTCACACAAATCAAGAAGACGTTCACAGCTTTCTCTCGCGCCGGGGCAGTATTCCTCCGCTCTGGCAATAAAGTTTTCTCTGCCGAGAGGCATTGTATAGTCTGTATTTTTATCATCGTTCTTTGTAATAACTCTGAACGCTTCGTCAAGGCTTATCCATTCAACTTTATCATAAACGCCGAGGTCGATAAATGTATCCTTAAGCGCGCCGACACCCGTTATAGGTCCTATCCCGCAAAGCTCATGAAGAGAAGCCTCAAATTCAAAACGTCCTCTTACAAAGCTTGTCGCAAAGCCGCCCGGAAGATTATGCTTTTCAACAAGAAGCGTCTTTTTTCCCGCCATTGCCATCTTTGTCGCAGATGTGAGCCCGCCGTTTCCCGCACCTATGACGATGACATCATATTTTCTGTCCATGGAATCCCTTCTTTCAAAATTTCAGATTGTTATAATTTTATCAGATTAAATTATTACTGTCAATCCATAATAAAAAACAATTGCATTATTATACGGAATATGCTAAAATTTACAGTGTAAAACAAAGTAATATCTCACAGTGATGTGCGGTATTGCCAAAAATCCGCCGCTGAAATCCACAGCGGAGCAGAATGTGAGGTAATTTTAATGAAATTAGCTTCTTTGCCTGAATTCACGAGAATTTTTGTTTCGGTTTTTCTTGCAATCGCATCATTTTTCTGCGAGATATTCGGAATGCCCGCGCTCCCGCACGGAAAATCCGTTGACATGAGCAAATTTGAGCTTGTCTGGTCAGATGAATTTGACGGAACGGCTCTTGATGAAACCAAATGGGGCAATCACGGCGGATGGAGTGCCGATGCAAGCGGAACATTTATCAGAAAAGGCAGCTACTGGAATAAAAAGATGTGTTCGGTTTATGACGGAAATCTTCATATCCGCACGGAATATTACCCTGACGGCTTTGAGGGCAACGGCAAACCCGGCTGGTATACCTCGGGAATAGACACAACCGGTAAATTTTCTCAATGCCGCGGATATTATGAATGCCGCTGTATTCTTCCCAAAGGAACAGGCTTATGGTCCGCTTTCTGGATATACTGCGGCTCGGTGGGCAGCATCGGAAACGGCGGAACTGACGGGGCTGAAATCGATATTTACGAATCGGCGAAATATCATCTCGGCAAAAATTACAGAAACTCTGTTTCATCTGCCGTTCATTATGACGGCTACGGCGAAGCACATAAATCAAAAACAGTTCACTGGACTAAGGTTACAGACAATAATCCTTACGAAAATTTCAACACATATGCCCTTGAATGGAACGAAAAAGAGTATATTTTCTACATAAACGGCATACAGGTCGGCAAATCTGATTTCGGCGGCACAAGTCAGGTTCCCGAAAATCTCATTCTTTCGGTTGAGGTCGGCGGCGAAAACGCTGTTCCCGACCACAGCTGGGCAGGCGATTCAATTGAAACCAACACCGAACCGCCGACGGATTTTATAGTGGACTATGTAAGAGTTTATCAGTACAAATAATATTTTTCAGGAGAAAAAGTATGTCAGACATCAAAACAAACGCGGCGGCTCTGAAATTTGAGGAAATATATCATAAACCACCCATGCATACGGCATTTACCCCATACAGAATCTGCCCGATAGGCGCGCACTCTGACCACCAGCTCGGCAAGATAACAGGGTTTGCCATTGACAAAGGTATCTATATAGCTTACGGGCCTAAAATGAACGGTGTTATTGAGATTTCCTCAATGCAGTTCCCTAAGAGAGCTCAGTGGCACGTAATGTCAACTCCCGAAAAGAAAGAGAATGACTGGGCAGACCACCTCAGAGGCGCGACAATAGCGCTTAACAGCTACAGTCCGCTGCGTGTCGGTCTTTGCGCTGTTATAAACGGTGAGCTTCCTATCGGAGGGCTTTCGTCGTCAGCCGCGGTTATTATCACATTTATTTCGGCTCTGTGCAAACTTAATGACATAAAGATT
Source organism: Acutalibacteraceae bacterium (assembly GCA_045597925.1). Classification (GTDB taxonomy): domain Bacteria; phylum Bacillota; class Clostridia; order Oscillospirales; family Acutalibacteraceae; genus CAG-488. Next base: position 2,802 of record JAZLLB010000097.1, on the reverse strand, counting down.
TCGGCAAACGATATGATAAGAATCGCCAAGGAAGCCGAAAACAGATATGTCGGTGTCGCGTGCGGCAAGCTCGACCAGTCCTGTGAGGTATACTGCCGTAAGGACAAGCTGCTTTATATGGATTTGAAAGATGACAGCTATGAGCTTATCCCCGCGAATCCCGCTATGAAGCCTTATGAATTCGCAATTTTTTTCAGCGGACTTGAAAGAAGTCTCGCGGGCAGCAAATTCAATATGAGGGTCGATGAATGCCGCTGCGCCGCGTACGCGCTTAAAGCGTTCTCGGGAATGGAATACGGAAAATTCGAAGAAACCAACCTGCGTGACGTTCCATATGAAACATATCTTAAATATAAGAACAGGCTCCCGGAAAACTGGGCGAAACGTGCGGAACACTGGTACACCGAATTTTCACGTGTACGTGACGGAGCTGAGGCATGGAAAAACGGTGATATTGAAAAATTCGGCAGGCTGTCTTTTGAAAGCGGCTACAGCAGTATTCATAATTACGAAACAGGTTCAGATGAGCTTAAAAAGCTTTATGAAATAATGACGGAAACCGACGGCATTTACGGCGGCAGATTCTCAGGAGCGGGATTTAAGGGCTGCTGTATGGCGATAATCGACCCTTCCGAAAAAGAAAATATTCTGGAAAAAGTGAGAAGCAGATATATAAAGGAATTTCCTCAGCTTGAAGAAAAATACAGTTCGTACATCTGCCGCAGCGCGGACGGAATAATGCTTTAATACCTGCTAACATAGTTGTCGCAGGAGAAAATTTGCGGCAGCCTTTCTCTTTTGATTCAGTGAATAAAATAAAAGCATTCTTCGCTTCATTAACGGGGAACGCTCAGCATAACAATATCCGGGCAAGCCCTCGCCTGCCCGGACAATTTTTTTATCTGATATCTGACACTGCCTCACCCGGCAGCCATTGAAATTTTAAGCTAAACTGTACATCTCAAACATAACCTTTATAGTTTATTAATAGGAATTAATCAGATTATTTCATCGGAACCACGCTTTCAAATTATATTTTCAGCTAATCATACGGTTCATGGGAACCGCCTCCTTTGAGTTCTCTTTTCTTTTCGTCTATATAATATCACATGTTTTGTGAATTGTCAATAGTTTTTTTGCACATTTTTATAAATTCTTTATTTTTTTTTTACTTGACTAATTCACCGAATAAAGTTAATATATATATAGATACTTTACATTACGGAGGTAATTATGGCTGAGGAATATAATCCCGATATCGTAAGCGTTATTGACGAAAACGGCGTTGAACATATATTTGAAGAGCTTGACAGAATAGAAACCGACAATGGCAGATACGTTGCGCTTCTTCCCGTTTATGACGAAGCGGAGGACATAATTGACGATGACGGTGAAATAATAATTCTGCAGGTTGAAGAAGAAGCAAACGGCGACACGTTTCTTTGCCCGATTGAAGACGAAAAGGTTTTTGATGAAATCGGTAAAATTTTTGAAGACCGTCTTGCTGATCTCTTTTTTGAAGACGAATAATACTATTTAAGGCAACATCCCCTGCTATGTACGATAACTGCTGTCTATATTAACCCAACACACTTTTAAAAGGGAGCCTTTTGCTCTGGCGTCGGGTATGCAGACCTCCCGCATTAAGCGGACGATGGGAGCACAAAAACGTCAGGAGGCACCCACCTGCTTTTAACCGCAGGTTACTATCGGCAGCTCCCGGCACAGCGGGGCTTTGTGCTTAACGGCACAGGCAATGCCCACATCTGTTTAGCTGAAAGGACGAAAAAACAAATGACTAAGATACTGTCTGCGGACATTTTAGATATAATCCCCCTTGAGATAGGTTTTATTATCGCAACCAGGGAACAGCTTCCCACCGGTGAAATCACAGTTGCCGCCTTTGTGTATGACCGTGACGGAGAAAGAATCCTTCCTGTTAAAATAAGCACATATCTTGAAGCGAAATTCGGTTCTGAATATAAAGCCATAGCGTCCGCTCTCGGCGACTACATCAGCTGCTCCGCGGCAATACTCAGAAGCGGCGGAGTTATAACTCTTTACGACACAGGCGAAAATGTGCTTTTTGATGTTGACGGTTCGGTTGCTTCATCAGGCGAATTGCTCTATCAGGACTGCGCAGCGCGTGATATAGCTGTTGACGGCACCTGCTTCTGGAGTACGGTTCCCTATAAAAACGCGATTATCCGCTACTCCCCCGTTGAAAAAAGAGTTCTTCTCAGAATCGGTGGCGGCTCCTCCACAGCTTTCAGCCGGCCTGTTTCTGTTTCAAAGTATGACGATAAGCTTTACATATGCAACGAAGGCAGCTGCAAAATCAGAACAATCCGCCTTGAGGACTACGCGGTTAAGGACTACGCCGCTTTTAAAGAACCCGTTTATAAATATTTCAGAGTCGGTGCCACGGAATACGTCATGCTGGAATCGGGAATATACAGAATTAATGATAAAACGGAAAATAAAGAGTAACTGAATTATAAAATAAAATATAACAGCGAAAAGAAACAGATTAAGAGCCTTATTGATCGTTAATCTGTTTCTTTAATTATGTTCGCCTTTGAAACAAGCAGTTCTTTTACTTTTTCATATGCAGCAGCTTCATATACATCATATTCAGAGCTTTCATCTGACAATTTATCCTTGTATCTTTCAATATCCGCCTCCGAGATTAAACAATCCTCATTATCAAGTACGGCTTTGTATAACATTAAATCATAGTACATTGAGGCAATCTGGTTTTCAAATTCATCCTCAGTTATCCCGTTATCATTACAATAATCA
>JAZLLB010000096.1:0-2348 GCA_045597925.1 Acutalibacteraceae bacterium | reverse complement strand
ATACACTGCCGATGCCCGCAGAACTTCTTCCGCCGTTTGCAACAAGCACTCCGGCATTTTCACCCTCGGACTGTGCGTATATCGTGAGAGAGCTGCCATTGTTGATATGTAAGCCGTCGTCGATGACAAGCTCGCACCCGTCAGTCAGAATAAGGTGTGACGAGCTATTGACATAAACATCACCAAGCTTCAGTTTTGTTGCAGGTGCGACATACCAGCCGCGCGTCCACTCTGTAACACTGCCCGCAAGCGTGGTGTAGTCCGTGCATGTACGCTCATCAAATGCGTCCGTCACGGCGTTGTATTCAAGATACTTCACACCCTCCGCCGCAAAGGCACTAATCGCCCCAAACGGAATTATGCCGATAAGCATAACGATTGTTAATAAAATGCTGATAATTTTCTTCTTCATTATAGTACCTCCCTGCCGGAATACAAGTCTACATTATATAGTATACCACATATTTCCTTGTAATGCAAGAAAACACATTTGGTTAAACCTCTATATCGATTACAGTTTTTTCTTTCTTATGTGAAAGCTCCTTAAACCTTGCGGCTCCGCCCCACGAATGAGTAACATAGGTAACAACAAAGTCAGATTTTTCAATCATCCATTTATTACGGTATGAAATTGCAAATCGAGGCGGCACAGCTTCAATACCATTCGGCAATATAGCGTATTCTGAATTTTCCGTTTCCTTTTTCGGCAAGTAAGAAAGTACAATATAGTACTTTATCGGATATATGATGGACAGCTCTGACAGCACAGAACGAACCATATTGTCAAAATTACCGTTGTTGCCGACATAGAAAGTATCAACCTTTTTATTTTCAATCAAATCTATAAGAGTCGATTTCAGTATCGGCTCTTTTTCTTTCGGCGTATCTCTGTGCCCGAAAAATGTGCAGGTCATAAAAATCATCTCTTTTGTATGGGATATATCGTAAGTATAACACATATTTATAAAATATGCGATATGTCCCACACGATTTGTCGCATATTTATATAAAATTTATTTAACGATATATCGTAAAGGGTGAGTTTTATGAATACAAAGGATGCTGTTGCTAAAAGAATATTGGATTTGTGTAACCAACGAAATATTGCTGTAAACTCTTTGGCAAACATTTCAGGGGTATCTCCGTCAACAATATACAGTATGCTTAATGAAAAAAGTCAAAATCCCGGTGTTGTTTCTCTAAAAAAACTATGTGACGGGCTTGAAATCAGCCTGCGTGAGTTCTTTAATGATGATATATTTGATGATTTGGAGCAGGAAATAAAATGAAACAAGAAAATTCCCACCAAACGGCGGGAATAATGTCGATTTATGTATGTTTGCTGTCAGTAAACAGTATTTTTCCAAATCCCATATGAATACTCGTACCATTTAAAAAGCGTTGAAAATGGCTATAATACGTCGTTTTCAACGTTTTATTTTTTTGTAAAATTGCAAAATGGTGTTTATTTGGTGTTTATTGCTTCAAAAAAATATTTTTTTGGTGTTTATAAAATAGAGAAAATACGAGCTTGCAAGCTCGTGAGAATATAAAAATATAACGGCTCACTTTTGACGGTGAGCCGCTTTTTTTATGCCTGCTTGGCTTTATTCGGTTTTAATGGCAGCGCGTTCGCAATTGTCTCGCTCGCTCTTGCCTGCTGCTCTTGGAAGCTGTGAGCGTATATATTTAACGTGGTAGATGTCTGGCTATGCCCGAGAGCCGCCGACACCGTTTTAACGTCAACGCCGCTTGAAATCAAAAGAGAAGCGTTAAGATGTCGGAAGCTGTGAACGTTAACCGTTTTCAGCCCGTTGCGCTTACAGAATTTTGATAACCAATGTCGCGCGCTGTCAACGCCCATTGGTGCGCCGTTTTCGGCTATAAATATTCTGTTTGAATTTTCCCACCTGTCGCCCATTATATCGAGTTCACCGCTTTCGGAAAGCTTTCTCATCCTCTGTGCCTGTGCAAGGGAGGGCGTAGCTTCCTCACTCTGTATTGTTTCAATGAGGTCTGTCTGTTCGTCTTTTATCAGATAGGAAATCCTCTTTTGCAACGGTATATTTGCCGCCGATTGATTTTTTGCCCATGCTTTCAATTTCACTGAATGTTTTGTGAACATTTTGGGCAGACTCATATTTGATTTCTGATTTTTCAAGTCTTTGCTGAATATCCGAAAGACGTTCCGTGTCTTTCTTTATCTTATATTCAAGGCTTGTCAGATTTTCCGCCGTACTGCCTTTTACACCTCTTTCAATATCCGTATAACCTTTATCACGCAGATATTGGAATATTTCATCCTGTAAAATGCTGTACGAGCGTACATAGGACGGCTTGCCGTTCTG
>JAZLLB010000095.1:0-8576 GCA_045597925.1 Acutalibacteraceae bacterium | reverse complement strand
AATCCAAGAAATTATACAAGAAAAATCAGATAAAGTAAAGAAACTTTTAAAAATATCATTGAAAAAATTTATAAAATCGTTTACAATATCAGGCAATAGTGTGTTATAATACATATTGAATTATGATTTTGGAGATAAACTGATGGAATATAAAAATGAAATCTGTCCTGTTTGCGGAAAAATTTTTTCAGACGGAGACGATATAGTAGTATGCCCGGAATGCGGCACGCCTCATCACAGGGAATGCTGGGCAGTAAATAACCGCTGCGCCAACGAAGTACTCCACGGCGAAGGCTTTGAATGGAAAAAAAGCAATGCTGAAGTTCCTCCGAGCGGGGAACCGGTTATTCAGAGTACCGATAATAACGGCGCAGATGAAAATACAAACGCTCCTTTTTCAATTCCCGTTATGGAAAGCTCTGATTTCGGAGAAGATAACTTTGAAGCACTGTGCATGCGCGGAGTAAACGCCGGCAAAGACGAACAGTTTGACGGTATGCGTATAGGTGACATCGCCTTTTACATTCAGCAGAATGCCCGCAATTACATCAACAAATTTATAAAGGGCAAAAAATTGAGCTTTAACTGGGCGGCACTGCTTTTTTCACCGGCGTGGTTTTTTTACAGAAAGCTTTACAAAGCCGGTGCGGTTTTTCTCGCTCTCACTGTTGCTGTTTCGCTTTTCACGTATCCTCTTACCAAAAATCTCGAGGCTGAGGAAATTGAAATATATGAGATGATGGGTATTGATTCGGGAAGCGAATCGATGACCCGTGAAGATATAAAAGAGTTGCTTGAGAGCAAAAACGCCGAAAAATACACCGCCAGAATTCTTGATTACTCAAAAAAAGCCGCCGTTCTTGCTACGGCGAGAGTTCTGCCTCAGCTGATAGCCGCTCTGTGCGCCAACGAGCTTTACAAACGCAAAATCAAAAAGGATTTGAGTGCTGTAAACAGTGCGGCGGAGGATAAAAATACAAAGCGGATGCTCATAGCCCAGCGGGGCGGCGTTTCGTTCCTTATCGGGGCGGTTGTGTTTATCGCGGCGGATTATATCGTGCCGATGCTTTTATCGGCAGGCAATTTCTTTATGGATCTATTTTAAGCAGCCGTCACACATCTTGTCGTGCGGTGTTGTCTTAATCAACGGAGGTATATATATGAAAATCAAAAAAGCAGTCATCCCTGCGGCGGGTCTCGGAACAAGGGTTCTGCCCGCGTCAAAATCAGTTCCCAAGGAAATGCTCAACATTGTTGATAAGCCCGCTATCCAGTATATCGTTGAAGAAGCGGCGGCCGCCGGAATCGAGGATATACTTATCATCACCAACAGGGGCAAGGGCGTTATCGAGGATCACTTCGACCACAGCTATGAGCTTGAAGACCAGCTCTCAAAGAATCCCAAGAAAAAGGATATTTATGACGTTGTTAAGGCAACAGCGGATATCGCCAACGTATATTTTATCCGTCAGAAAGAGACAAAGGGTCTCGGTCACGCCATTATGAAAGCAAAATCTTTCATCGGCAACGAGCCTTTCGCGATTCTTTACGGCGATGATGTTATTGTCAACTACGAAAATAATCCTGTTACAAAGCAGCTTGTTGAAACATATGAAAAATACGGTAAGGGCGTTGTAGGCGTTAAGGAAGTTCCCAGAAAAGACGTTTCAAAATACTGCACGCTCGATGTTACTCCCATTGACGATAAGCTTATGACGGTTCACAACATTATAGAAAAGCCCACAGAAGAGCAGATTATGTCCTGCTATTCAATTCTCGGCAGAGTTATCGCTCCTCCATGTGTCTTTGACTATCTTGAAGAAGACCTCAGAAACATTCCCGAGGGAGAAGAACTTTATTTCACAGACACACTCACCCGTGTTGCTAAAGAAAACGGACTTCTCGCTCAGGACTTTGACGGAATCCGTTATGACATGGGAAACAAGCTGGGAATCATGAAAGCGAACTGTGAGGTCGGTCTGCGTCACCCCGAAATCGGTGAGGAATTTAAAGCGTATCTCAAAGAGCTTGTAAAGGGTCTTTAATATAACAGTGCGGCAGCGCGGTGTATGAAGCATCGCGCTGTTTTTTTGTATTTACGCCGGAAGTAAAAGGCATCTTTTTTCTTCTAAATATCTACTGTTTGTATATATTTACCAAAAAATATTGAATTTTTCCAATATATGTGTTATACTAAAGAATATATGTATCTATATCCATGGAGGCTTTATATGACTATCCACGAAATTACTGACGGAGTTCGTCTTGTAAGTGTACAGACCGGCAAGTTTAAAACTGGCAGAGTTACTTTTACCATTGCCACGCCGTTGAGCGGGAATATTTCGGCTAAGGCTATACTGCCGTATCTTCTTCGCAGAAGATGCAGAAAATACCCCGATTTTTCGGCGTTAAACAGGATTCTCGATGAGCTTTACGGAGCGACTGTTTCGGCAGGTGTTTTGAAATCCGGTGAAGCAATGCTGCTGAATATTTCTCTTTCGGCAATTGATGACCGTTTCGCGCTGGGCGATGATAAAGTGACCGCTCAGTGTGTTGAGCTTCTGACTGACCTGGTCTTTGACCCGATTATTGAAGGCGGGGCGTTTCCTGACGATGTTGTGGAGGAAGAAAAGCGCCTCCTTATCGAAAAACTCGAAAACGAAAAAAATGATAAACGCCGTTACGCGTTTTCAAGATGCGAGGAATTGATGTTTGCAGGTGAGGCGTACGGTAAAAACCGTTACGGAACGGTTGAAAGCATAGGAGAGCTTACCGGAAAGGATATTTATTCAGAATGGCTTAATCTTCTGAAAACCGCCGTTATGCAGATAACAATGGTCGGCAGTTCAGACCCTTCATTTATAGAAGAAATTCTTAAAAATAAATTCAAGTCGATTGAGAGAGAAGTTGTACGCTGCGAGACGGAGTTTATTACAGGTTATCCGAAGCCTAACTATGTCTGCGAAACACAAATGGTCAAGCAGGGCAAACTGGTTATGGGTTTCAGAACAGGTATGCGCAGCAGTGACGACAATACCGATGCTATGCGCGTGGCGGTTGATATTTTCGGCGGCGGCACATATTCAAAGCTATTCAGTATAGTAAGAGAAAAAATGAGTCTGTGCTATTACTGCTCAGCCTCTCTTTATCCGCAGAAGGGTATTGTTATGATTCAAAGCGGAATTGAAGATGTTAATGAAGAAAAGGCCAAAAATGAAATTCTGAACCAGCTTAAGGAGGTTGCGGACGGAAATTTCACTGATGACGATTTCTCAGCTTCCGTCAAAAGTATGTGCGACGCGAGAATAAGCGTAAACGATACGCCGGAATCGCTTTGCTCGTGGTACACTATGAGGATTTTTAAGGATGAACCCGATACGCCGGAAGAGGCGGTTGAAAATATCCGCAGAGTTGACAGAAATCAGGTTATAAGAGCGGCGAAAACAATAATGCTTGATACGGTGTTTATGCTCAAAGGCAGCGGGGAGGGTGAAGATGATGAAGATTGAAGAAATCCGTAATGAACAGCTTGGTGAAGCTTTCTTTGATATAAGTCATCCGTCAGGACTTAAAATTCTTGTTATGCCTAAAAAGGATTACTCAGGCGCGTATGCCATATTCGCAACAAAATACGGCTCTGTTGATACCGCTCTTCCTCAGGCTGACGGCGGATATAAAACAATCCCGGAGGGAACAGCGCATTTTCTTGAGCATAAGTTATTTGAAAGCGAGGATCTTGACGCTTTTGAACGCTTCGCTAAAACAGGCGCCTCAGCTAACGCTTATACAAGCTTTGACAGGACGGGATATTTATTCTCCTGCACAGGCAATTTCAAAAAGAATCTTGAGATTCTGCTGGATTTTGTTCAGCATCCCTATTTCACACAGCAGACTGTTGAAAAAGAACAGGGCATAATCGGTCAGGAAATTATGATGTATAAAGACGCTCCGGACTGGGAGTGTACCTTTAATCTGCTCAAAGCACTTTATCACAATCACCCTGTAAGGGTTGATATTGCCGGTTCGTGTGAATCAATTGCGGAAATTTCGGCGGATTTGCTTTATGAATGCTACAACAGCTTTTATGATTTGGGTAATATGGTGCTTGCGATAGCAGGCAATGTTAGTATAGATGAAATTATTGAGGTCGCGGACAGGGTTATTGAAAAGAAAGCATCAGGCGGTCTTATTCAGAGAAAGTCAATTGACGAACCTCGTGAAATCGTTACGGATTATATTGAAGAAAAGCTCTCAGTCGGTACGCCGCAGTTCAATCTGGGCTTTAAGGAAACGTGGGATACACCCGAGCGCACTACCAAGGAAGAGATTGCTATGGATATGCTGCTTGACATTATTTCGGGTCCCTCATCTGACCTTTATAAAAGACTGCTTGATATGAAGCTGATAAATACATCGTTCTCATATGAATATTTTACGGGCTTCGGCTACAGCAGTGTGATTTTCGGCGGTGAGAGCTGTGACCCCGAGGCGGTCGAAAAAGAAATCAAGTATGAAATTGAGCGTTTCAGAAAAAACGGAATTGACGAAGCTGCATTCTCACGTACTCGCAAAAAGCTTTACGGCAGAATGATTATGGGGCTTAACGATGTTGACGAGATTGCCAATGACATGGCTCTTTCATACTTTGCGGGTGAAAATATTTTTACTGATTTTGAAATATATAAATTAATCACAGCGCAATACCTTGAAGAGCTGCTTTCCAAAACACTTCAAAACGAATACAGCTCACTTTCGGTTATTATGCCGTCAGAGGAGGGATGATTATGTCCGACAGTACATTGGTCACCTTCACCGGATTCGGGGCAAAAAGTCTTTCGTTTAATGTTTCTTCAATTCTTGCGCAGTTCACAGTTTTCGGTCATGAATTCACAATCCGCTGGTACGGTGCGATTATTGCTTTCGGATTTCTGCTTGCTGTTCTTTTTGGCGGCAGAATCGCATACAAATGGAAAATGAATCTTGACAAGATGGTTGACGTTCTGATTTACGGAACAATCGCAGCGATTATCGGCGCGAGGCTTTATTACTGTATTTTTGAATGGGACAGCTATAAAGATGACCCCCTCAGCATTTTAGCGATTTGGAACGGCGGTCTTGCCATTTACGGTGGCATTATCGCCGGACTGGCGGCTGCGTTTGTTGTATGTAAAGTCAGAAAAATGAATTTTTATAATCTTTTGGATATTGCGGCAATGAGCTTTCTTATCGGTCAGGGTATAGGAAGATGGGGCAACTTCGCGAATCAGGAGGCATTCGGTTCCAATACGGATATGCCATGGGGTATGTGGAGTGAAAAAATCGGACTGACAATTATAAGAGAGCAGGAAACTCTTATTGAAAAAGGTATGGACGTCAATCCCAGTCTTCCGGTTCACCCTACGTTCCTGTATGAATCAATATGGTGTATAACAGGATTTTTCGTTCTTTATGTAATAACAAAAAAATTTCGCCGTTTCAGCGGACAGACATTCCTTTGCTACGGAATATGGTACGGCACGGGCAGAACAATAATTGAGGGATTCAGAACAGACAGCCTTTATATCGGCAGCACAACTATAAGAGTTTCACAGCTTTTATCCGCCGCCATAGTTATTGCTTCGCTGATGCTTCTTATCATACTTCTGAAAAAATACAAAAAAAATCCTCAGCCTATTGACGGCGTGGATTTCTTTCTTGAAGAAAAACTCAAAGAGGAAGAAAAGACCAACGCAGCAGAAAAATCAAATAATAATGTCCAGGAGGGCGTAAAATGAGCACAACCATAAAAAGAATAATATCTGTTCTTGTTGTAGTTATCACTGTTTTTTCATCATCTGTTCTGCCGGCTTCCGCAAAAAAAGAAGAAAAATCTTCACGTGGAATAACCACATACAGCGAACGTTATCACGACGGTGTAACGGCTCCTTTGCTGAGCGATTTTCTTCTTGATATAACAAAGAAAATCAATGTTTTAACGTGTATCTTTGCGGGAATGAAGGTTTTTGATGAAGACAAACTGGAATTCGCAGCGGAAGGATTTGCGGACGACATCATAAAAGAATTGGCTGAAACAACATTTATTGACGGGTATGATCTTGCGGATAATATTCCGCTTGTAAACAAATCAGCACAGCGTATTATTAAGGTTTTCAGGATTGATCTTGACTCTGAAATTCCCGCGCTCAATGAAAAAATCGGAGAATGCAATGAAAAAGGTGAGACAGTCAAGGCTTTTCTGTATATGCTGTTTCAGACATATCTCAAACAGGTGATAAGTGTTCATGTTTATGAAAAGCAAATTAACGATACCACTTATCAGATGATATGCGAATCAACTTATAAATACGGCGGAACTGAAACGTACGAGCTTGATTTCTATTATGATACCGAAAAACAGCTCTATTACAGCGAAAGCGACTCCGGACTTTTCAATCTCGGCTTCCATTTTGATGTCTCGACCAAAACGCTTTTCGGAACGGTTCATCCGTGGCAGAGAAACTTCGGATTCCGTCTTATATATGATATTCTCGCAAATATAATTGTGATGGATTATGATACCGAGAGAATAAAGTTTACATATGACGGAAAAGACTGGATGATTCAGCTTTGGAAAGGCAGATATTTTGTTTGCCCCGGTGCTGAAATAGGCATCTATAACAGAGACAAAAAGAAAATCGGTTCATATTATGACTGTGCTGCCGATGATGAACTTATGAACATGTACATGGAGCTTTATCACGAAGACGAGCTTATTTTCACACAGGGACCCATGATGCACTGGTGGCTTACAGGCTTCAATTTTAACACAAAATATTATCTTCCTGAATCGCTTACTTTAAAAGGAACTATCGAATTCCCGTCAAAGGAGATGGCGGATCTTTTTACAAAAGCGGCTTCAAAAAAGCGTAAAATCAAAGTTAAACAGGAAGACGTTAAAGTTTCATTTGAATTTAAATAAGATACATAAGCACCACCGCAGGGGCTGCCGTACCGGCAGTCCCTGCATTTTCGATTACTGCCTGAAAAGCGAAAAAGAAAAACCTCCCGCGGCGGTTTTCTTTACCGCAGGAGGTTTTATATAATTTGCATCATCAGAATTTGAATTCAGGAAGAAAATCTTTGTGAGCTTCCTTAAGCTCTGCGAAACATTTTGTCGCTTTCTCATAATCGCCGACAAGGGGATGAACAAGGAGTCCTTCGATAACCTTTGATTCATCGCCTGTAACAGCACCCTCAACGGTGTATTTCTCATAAGCCTTAACTACACGCATAAGGTTGATGATATGCTTGCTTTCCACCTTGTCAACCTTAACGGGTGTCGCGCCGTCTTTACCGATAACAGCGGCGATTTCAACAACATCGTCATCAGCCATGAAATCAAGAGTGCCGTTATTTTTAATGTTTACAACGTGAACGTCTTTTTTATCGTTCGCGATTGAATCAATGAGAGAAACAGCTGCGAGAGAATATTTATGACCGCCGCGCTGGTCAAGAAGTGCTGGCTTTACGCAAAGTTCTTCATCCTGATACATTTTAAGGAGGTCTTCCTCAATTTCCATGCATCTCTGTGCTCTTGTCTGGTCGCCCTGACGCTGATGGTCAAGCTTCGCCTCGCGACAGTAATAATACTGAAGATATGATGAGGGAAGAGCCTGAATGGTTTTGAGACATTCGATATCAAAGCCGTCATCTTTGATGTTTGCCATAACCTTGGGTGAAAAGCCGCTTTCAATAAGTCTCGGAAGAAGCTCTTTGCCGTCTTTTTTAACTGAAGTAATCCAGCTTAAGTGGTTGAGTCCGAGATATGTAATGTCGCTGTCAAGACCGGTGATTTCTTTAACGTCATCAAGCATATCAATGGGAACATTGCAAAGACCGATATTCTTTACATTTGTATGGTTAAGAACGAATTCTGTGATAATTCCGGAGGGATTTGTGAAGTTGATGAGCCACGCGTCGGGGCAGATAGCTTCGATTCTGTCACAGATGTGCTTGATTACAGGGATTGTACGCAGAGCCTTGAAGCAGCCGCCGATACCTGTCGTTTCCTGACCGATGAGGTCATATTTTCTCGGAATGCTTTCATCAAGATGACGTGCGGGGAGTTTACCTACACGAATCTGAGTAACAACGAAGTTGGCACCCTGAAGTGCTTTATCAAGGTCGTCTGTCATAACAACCTCGCAGTCAACGCCTGCTTTTTCAAGCATACGGACGCAGAGATTGCCTACAATAGTTCTTTTTCTCTCGTCAATGTCCATAAAAGAAACTTTAACAAGGTTAAGAGAATCCTTTCCTTTAAGGAAGCCGTCTATAAGCTCGGGGCAGTATGTACTGCCGGATCCGATTACGGCAAGGGTAATGTCTTTCATATTTATCTCTCCTTTTATTTATGCGTACTGCTGAAGTAAGCAGTTAACACAGCGTGTAACAGGGGGCTGTGTGAGCTTTATAAATTTAAGTTTTCTGCGTGTTGGTTCTGCTGATTTTTTCATAAGCGCGTCAACATATATCTGTGAGAAAGGCTTAACGTGCATTGAACCCGAAAGAACAACCTCAACCGTTTCGTCTGTGAA
>JAZLLB010000094.1:0-2663 GCA_045597925.1 Acutalibacteraceae bacterium | reverse complement strand
AAGCCTCCTCCCACGGAACTTCAAGCATTGCAATTGTGCAGGCGGCGTTCTTTTCCTTGTGGTATGCAAGCATTTTTGCATAATCCATTTTGTAAATATGGTCGCCCGAAAGAACGGCAACATATTCGGGATCGTAACGGTCGATGAAATTGATATTCTGATAAATCGCGTTGGCTGTTCCCTTATACCACTCGGTGCCTTTTATCTGCTGATACGGTGAAAGAATATGCACTCCGCCGTCGGCTCTGTCAAGATCCCACGCGTGACCGTTGCCGATGTAGTCGTTAAGCTCCAGCGGCTGATACTGAGTGAGAACGCCGACTGTATAGATGCCTGAATTCACACAGTTGGAAAGCGGGAAATCAATAATTCTGTACTTCCCACCGTAAGGTACGGCAGGCTTTGCGATGTTTTTTGTGAGTATTCCTAATCTGCTTCCCTGACCGCCGGCAAGCAGCATGGCAATACATTCATGTTTACGGGACATTTTCCGTAACCTCCTCTGTTATAATTTTGATTTATCTGTTTTTCTTTCAGGATTTTTTCGCTTTAATTTTATATAAATCGCACTGAGACCATGAAGGTCGATTTCAATGCTGTTTTTCTGTGAATGCATGGGGATATTTTCACTCTTTATGAGAGCTTTTTTATTTTCTCCGCTTCCGCCGAAACGTTTTTCATTTGAATCAAAAATAATTTCATAAGTTCCGGCATACGGAACGCCTATTGTGTAACGCTCTCTTTTTACATTTGTGAAATTGCATACCGCAATAATTTCTTTCTGCTTTTTGTCTTTTCTTCTGAACGCGATAACCGAATTGTCTTTATCATCACTGATTATCCATTCAAAGCCTTCCCATGAAAAATCGTTCTGCCACAGTGCCGGGTTCTCTTTATAAAAAGCATTAAGCTCTCTGACAAAATCTTTCAGCTGAGAATGCTTTTCGTATCCGAGCAGGAGCCAGTCAAGACTCTGCTTGTAATTCCATTCGATAAACTGGCCGAATTCCGTTCCCATAAACGTCAGCTTCTTGCCGGGGTGTGCCATGAGGTAGCACATAAACGAGCGCACACCCGCGAATTTTTCCTCATACGTTCCGGGCATCTTGTTTATCAGTGAGCATTTGCCGTGAACAACCTCGTCATGAGAAATCGGAAGAACAAAGTTTTCGGAGAAAGCGTAGAAGAATGAGAACGTAAGATTATTATGATTAAACTTTCTGAAATATCCGTCAAGTGAAAAATATTTAAGGCAGTCGTTCATCCAGCCCATGTTCCATTTGAAGTTGAAACCCAGACCTCCGTCGCTGACAGGCTTTGAAACCATAGGCCACGCGGTGCTTTCCTCGGCAATCATCATAATGTCGCTGTGTTCTGTAAAAAGCACTGTATTGAGCTTTTTTATGAATTCGATAGCCTCAAGATTTTCGTTTCCTCCGTATTTATTCGGAATCCACTGACCGTTTTCGCGGCAGTAGTCAAGATAGAGCATCGAGGCAACGGCATCAACACGCAGTCCGTCAATGTGATACTTTTCAATCCAGAAAAGCGCACTGGACATTAAGAAGCATCTGACCTCGTTTTTGCCGTAGTCAAACACTCTTGTACCCCACTGAAAATGTTCGCCCTTTCGCATATCAGAATATTCATAGCAGGGCTGACCGTCAAATTCATAAAGCCCGTGCGCGTCTTTCGGAAAGTGAGCGGGAACCCAGTCAAGAATAACGCCGATACCGTTCTGATGAAAACGGTCAACAAGATATCTGAAATCATCAGGCTCGCCGTAGCGTGATGTGGGTGCGAAATAGCCGGTGACCTGATATCCCCATGAACCGTCAAACGGATATTCGCTCAGCGGCAGAAACTCAACGTGAGTATAGCCCATATCCTTAACATAATCGCAAAGCTCGTCTGCCAGCTGACGGTATGAATAAAAGTTGCCGTCGTCGTGCTGTTTCCAAGAGCCTGCGTGAACCTCATAAATATTTACGGGGCTGTCATAAACGGAGGAGCTTTTTCTTTTATCCATCCATTTTTTATCATTCCACTCATATTGCTCAATATCATAGAATTTTGAAGCGGTGGCGGGTCTTGTTTCGGTGTGAAAACCGTAGGGGTCGGCTTTCGCAAGCTCACGGCCGTCAAATGTGACAATACGGTATTTGTAATTGTCGAACAGTTTAACGTTATCCGCAAAGGCTTCCCATATTCCGCCGTCGGTAATCTTTGCCATTTTATTATAATCAGGCTGCCAGCCGTTGAAATCGCCCACAACGCTGACCTCCGCCGCATTAGGAGCCCATACACGGAAGACAGTTCGGCCGTCCGAAGTGCGGTGCGCGCCTAAAAAGTCATATGCTCTGGCGTTTGAACCCTGATGAAACAGATAAGTCGGTATCTCATAGCTTTTCGGAAGTTCATTCTGCAATCGGCTCACATCCTTTTACATTATTATACAGAATATATTATATCAAACATTTTATATTTATTCAATAGTTTTCGGTTCTTTTATTTTTTGTGATGTCTGCGTTGTAAATAGATGTGACCCATTTTTCCTAAAAAAGAAGGAACTAAATGGTATAATGTTTTCATCTGCTTTGGAACGGAGCCGTAGGCGAAGTGGAAAAGCAGATGAAAACGGCGCGGCTCACGCCGACAGCTTT
>JAZLLB010000093.1:0-17808 GCA_045597925.1 Acutalibacteraceae bacterium | reverse complement strand
CTGCGCTGCGGCGTTTTTTATAACGCTCTCAAAGAACAGCCCGGCTGGAACACTCCCGGTTTCGATGACAGCGGCTGGGGCAACGCTCATTTCTGTGAAGCTCCGAGAGGAAAATTCAAGCTCTGTGAAGCTGACCCGATTACAGCGTCAGAAAGAATCGCCCCTGTTTCAATCCATAAAGGCGGTATAAAGCATTATACTCCCGGCAGAAAAGAAAACTGGAAAACCCTTGAGCAGCCGGAAACACTCAGCGGCTTCGTTTACGATTTCGGCGTAAATTCCGCGGGTGTGTTTGAGTTTAAAATCAAAAACGCCGAGCCGGGCAGAAGAATTGAATTTTTCACATCAGAGATACTTGACGAAGACGGTGACGTTGACCCGTATACATTCTCATCATTTTACCCTGAGTTTTACGCTCAGCGTGATATTTATATTTGTAAGGGCGGTGAGGAATCGTTCATTCCGGATTTCACTTATCACGGCTACCGTTACTGCCTGATAACGGGGATTAAAGAAGATGAGGCAACCCCCGAAGCTCTTACATATATCAAAGCTCACAGCACTCTCAGCGAAAGAGGCAGCTTCTTCTGCTCCGATGAAACACTTAACAGGCTCCAGAAAGCGGCGAGAAATTCTGACTTAGCCAATTTCTACTACTTCCCGACGGACTGTCCCCACCGTGAAAAGAACGGATGGACAGGCGATGCCTCCGTTTCAAGCGAGCATGTGCTTATTAATCTCAGTCCCGAAAGCAGTTACAGAGAATGGCTCAATAATATTCGCTGCGCCATGAAAGAAGACGGTCAGCTGCCCGGAATCATTCCCACAGGTGAATGGGGATATCACTGGGGCAACGGCCCGATGTGGGACAGTGTTCTTACCTTTATCCCGTTTCTTACATATAAATACAGAGGAGACATAAAAATTCTCGAAGAAAACGCCGACGCGATTTTCAGATATCTGAACTATATTTCTGGCAAGCGTGACGAAAACGGACTCATTGCCATAGGTCTCGGCGACTGGCTTCACCCCAACCGTGACGCTGACCGTCCCAAATGTCCGCTGATTGTTACCGATTCGATTATTTCAATGGCAATATGTGACAGAGCTGCGTTTATTTTCTCTGAACTCGGCAGAAAAGCTCAGAGCGGATTCGCGGAAGCTCTTAAAAATGAATTCCGCGACGCTATAAGAAAAAATCTTGTTGACTTTAACAAAATGAGTGTCCTCAGCGACAGTCAGACGGCTCTTTCCATGGCTTTATACTTCGGTGTATTTGAAAAAAGTGAAGCTCCGTTTGCTGTCAGACGCCTTGTTGAAATCATTCACGGGTCAAATGACCTGCTCGACGGAGGATTTATAGCAGGCAGATTCATGTTCCATGTACTTTCCGACAACGGATACGCCGACCTCGCGTATAAAATGATAGTCGGTCCCGCTTTTCCCTCTTACGGCTACTGGCTGAGTAAGGATGCCACGTCTTTGTGGGAGGACTTTTACCCCGAAACACGCAACTCCATGAACCACCATTTCTGGGGTGATATTTCCGCGTGGTTTATCAAGGCGATTGCGGGCATTAAGCTCAATCCTGAGAACAACAATATAAAGCGTGTTGACATCTGCCCGAATTTCATTTCCGCACTCTCTTTCGCAGACGGCCGGCATCAGTCACCAATGGGCAAAATAGCTGTTCACTGGGAGAAAAGCGGTGATGAAGCCGAAATAAAAATAACTGTTCCAGATGGAATGACAGGCAGGCTTTATCTCCCTGACGGATGGATTACTCAGGAATGTGAATACCCGTTTGACGGCGTAAATTATGTGAATCTCAAAAGCGAAATGAATTTAAAGCTCATAAAAAAAGACGCTTTCGGAAAATCCTCATACGGCATAACCCCGGTTGATTTGAAACACAGAAAAAAACATTAAATAAAAGCGGATTCTGATATCATACAAAAATCAGAATCCGTCTTATTATATATAAAAGAAAAATTTAAAAAATCTTTTCGGGTCAGAGTCCGCGATAATATTAGCAAGCTCTTCAATCCCCACCTTTTTAGCTATTCGTGAAATCGCTGTATTCACGCTTTTTTCAATGGTTTTCGGAAAATCAGCAGGAACAATATCAGGCTGTTTTTCCGTTTTTTTATCGCCGTTCACAGCGGTGAAAATCTGACTGCGCTTGCACAGCGGAGTAATTGAGCCTGCCATGATATAATTAGCGGTAATCTGAACGCAGGTCATTCCCTCCGGGATATCTCCGCCAAAAGGTACACTTATGCTTTTACCGGGTTTAACCGAATAAATGCCGTCAATATCAAAGCTGAGGTCAGCCCCCTGCGATTTAACTGAAAGAATATACGCTGTTCTTGAAGCCGAGCAGTTTTTTATAATGAGCTTTTTATCGTCAGCGTTAAGATATCCGGCCTGACTTTTATCAAATTTCAGATAAACGTCCTGTGTGGCGCTCGTTGTGTCTGTAAACTGCGGATAACCGCTCAGGGTATGTATATCAACAGGTGTTTCTGTCAAAAGGAGCTTAAACAGCAGATTTCTTGAATATTCGTCCCAGAACTCCATGCCGTGAAAAAGTCCGTTGACTATCCATGTATTATCCGGAAGATAAGCATCAGTAACGTCAATATCCATAGAAGGCGAAATAACTCTGCCCTCGCTGACGGCAAACTGCACGAACGCCGCTGAATATCTTTTTCCGAATGGAACAGTCTTTGCTCCCGTTGAAGATTTAACTGTGATTATGCCGTCTGAATTATCGTTCTGCCCCGATATTATCCTGTTGCCGGCACCGGCAATTATATTTACTCTGACCCCCGAGTTCTGCGCTTTTTTAAAAATCTCTCTGTATTTCGCCATTATCTCATAATGAACAAAATCGCTCTTTTTAATAAGCTCCGCGCTTTTTACCGGGTCAAGATTTTCGGCTTTCAGCACCTCATAATCCTCAGGAGCTGTAAAATCCCATATACTGCTCCAGTAAATAATTCCTTTTTTTACCTGCGGAATTATTTTTTCAAGAATATCATCGAGAAATCCGAGCTGATGCGCTCTGACGGCCCAGTTGAAATCCGTTTCACACATAGAATGATACTCAAGATAGCGCACCATTGTTTCTTCATCAAAATCACATCTGCCCTTGAGCATATCGGCGGCAATTCCCGCTCCCGTGAGAGCCGGCTCGTCCATAACCACGTTATAAAGGTCGCCTTTTCTAAGATAAAGAGCAAGATACGCCGCGGTTATAAGTCCGCCGTGGCTGACGGCAACAATGTTGACCTTGTCACTGCCCGTGAATTTTTTCACATCGTCAATATAATCACTGAGATCTTTTGCACAGTCAACCGCGCTCATTCTGAAATCACAGTTGAAATAAAAGACATTTTCCTCTCCGACAAGCTCATCAAGCGCTTTTGTCATATCAAGTTCAACACGGTAATCGCCGCCGGGATATTTTTTATTCATGTAGCTGTCGCAGGTTTCAGAAGCCTTTACAAGTACCGGGCGGACTTTTTTCACACTTGTTCCGTCAGGATTACATCTCATAGCATCGAGCAGATTAAGAAGACATTCACCCGCGGATTCTATGAGAACCGAATTATCGCCCGTATCTGACAGCACAGCTATTCCCTTGACCATTTTCGCGGTGCTTTTCATTACAGGCGGAATAATATCTCTAAGCTCCCAGCCCCACGCAGCATGAGCTTCGCCGCCCTCGTCATAGCAAAGCGACGCGGAAGCGTAACCGGGGACAAGAACAATCGGATATCCTCCGTATTTCTGATGTTTTTCGGAAAACGCACAGAACGAAAAAGCCGTAACAAGCATTGCGGCGGCAAGTATAACCGAAATTATTCTTTTCATTCTGACACCTCCCGTTAAAATCCGCAAAAGGCGACCGAAAGAGCCGCCTTTAAATTGATTATTTTGCAGTAATTTTAGCTTTCGCGGCTTTTTTCGCCGCTTTCTGAGCCTTTTCTTTCTTATGAAGAGCAAGCTTGAGAATAACAAATCCGATAACCGCGCCCGCGCTGTTCGCAACTATGTCAGTCATTGTGTCCATCAGAGCGAAACGTCTTTCCCATTCAACAGCGTTTTCTTCAAACCACGGTTTGAAGAACATATGCTCGATTTTTTCAGGACTTAATTCTTTAGCCATTTCAAGCGACCAGTGCTGTGTGTCGCCGTAGGGAATATTGCTCATTCCGAGCTGGTCAAACGAAAATTCCCAGCATTCCCAAAGCGTACCGAACATAAATGATGTACAGAACGCCGCAAATATTACAACGGCAACCGGGAGCTCAATACCGTCACGGCTCTCATACGCTTTCATAAAAACATAGCCCGCATAAACAAGAAGTATACCGCTGACAAAGTGAAGGGTCGTATCCCACCACCACACTTTATAATAAAAGTTAACGTACGCTCCGAAAAACGCGGTAAGAATAATGTATATACTTGTGAAATCCTGTGTATATGAAGGCAGATGCCTGAACATATGTGTTTCGGGAAGAAGCTGCATAATTTCCCAGCCGAAAGAAAGGAAAATATGACCTATGAGCATTGTAAGAATTTTAGGCTCATGAACCGTTCTGTCTCCGGCGAAGCCCGTAGCTTCTTCTATTGTTCCGGCAATCAGAACAATCCTGACAATCCACCATAAGGCAAGCTCCCATTTTTTACTGTTTGCTGTGAGTCTTTTTATATAATCCTTCACCTGCATACCTCATTCCTTTTCAAATTTCTTTGAAATAGTAACACAATAAATCACAAATTGCAATATTATTTATAAAACTTCACCATTTCTTAATTATTTACCGATTATTATCTTGACCGTAAATCCGTTACTTGAATAAGCGGTTTCAATACGCTTGCCGTCTTCGTTTTCACCGATAAACGATATTATTCCGGCATCAACATCGCTTACGCTGCTTCCTGTATCTTTGAATCCGGCAGCCTCAAGCGACTCTACATATTCCTGCGCTTTGAGTGAAGAAGCGTCTCTGATAAGAAAAATATAAAATTTTTCAGATTCTTCTTCCATTTCAGAACTCATTGTTATTTTTCCGAAATCAAGCGGCGGAACGCCTTCGGTGTATTCATTCTCAACCCAGCCTCTTCCTACAAGCCATGAGCCCTCCTCATTCGAAAGAGTGCCTGAACCGTCATCATTATACTCAAGCGTATACCCGTCTTCCGCGGCATATTCTTTGATTTTCCGCTTTTCCTCTTCGCTGTACCCCGAAAACGAATCGAAGCGTCCTTTTTCTATTTTATCCGCGGCATGGGAAAGGTCTTCGGGAGTTTTCACGGCAGTGGTTTCCTCATCTGATTTTTTCCTGTCAGACGAAAAAATTCCCGCAAAAAATCCGTCTTTTTTTTCTTTCCCGTCTTTAGACACGACAATTCTGCCGCACGAACAAAAACAAAACAGCATTATCGCCGCCGATAAACACGCAATTATTTTTTTCAATCAGCCCACCTCATTCCTCACTGTAATAATTCTGCGGCTCCGGAGCGGTTTCGGGCTGAGTCTGAGACGCTGCCTGTTTGCCGCTCGCAGGGTCTGACATTTTGCTTAAGGCACTGCAATAGGTTTTGTTGCTTATCGCGAACATATAATTTACCGCGATAACCTCCTGGATTCCGTTTGCCTCAACGAAATCAGCAAGATTCATATCAATCCAGCGCGGGTCAACAACATAAATTTCTTCATAGTTATTGCAAAGGAACGGAACAAAAGCGTTACCGTAAGACTCCTTGATAACAAGAATCTTCCTGCCGTTTCTGACGCTGGTTGTTATTTTTTCAATCGGCTGGTCGCCGGCTATAAACGCCAGGTATTTATTGCCGTCGTTCACTTCCCTTGCAACAACATAAGTGGAAACTCCGTCTTCGGGATTAAGGTCGGCTGACGGATAAACCATATTCTGAGCGTCAACGGAAAGCTCGAAGCATTCAACATAATCGGGATTGTCTCTGAGTACATTTGAATATGTTGATTTGTAAAGTGAACCGAGGAAGCCCTCAAGCTTGTGTGCGGTAAACGAATCAAGAGCGGGAGCCGTATTGCCCGAAGCATCACAAAACGCTTTATAGCCGCAGTATGCGCCCCTTGCTGTCCAATGATGGTCGGAACGGAAATATATATAGTCGTTTACACTGTCAACAAGATTTGAATAAGCGTCAACCTTGATTATTGATTTGTCAAGCTTTGCGTTAATTTTTTTGATTGCCTCCCGCTGTGAATGTGTACCCTCTCTGTACTGCGCCGTACCGTAAAATTCAACAGCTGTCGGACAGAGCATGGAGTAAAATTTAACATCTGGCGGCAGTAATTTCGCGGTTTTATTTATTACGGAAACGTAATTGCCCGCGCTCGTTTCATTGTGGCTGTAAATTTCAAGCGCGCGTGTTCCCGTAATGAGAATCGAACCGCTGACAGTAGCTTCGCTGTCAGGTGTTACGGCGGCGGTATTTTCTTTCATGCCGGAAGGCTTTTTATTTCCGAGCAAGTCTACGCCCTCTCCGACAAAGTCACTGTCTTTTTTCTCAGTTGACACCACAACGGCCCCGTTTTCACCGGAAAATCTTGTAAACAAATCATTTATTTTGCTGTTGCATGAAATAAAGAAGCTCCTCGCCGGGAAATTGTCAGAATAAAAATTCTCAAACGCCACTGTATATTCACCTTTAAAAAGAGATGAAAACGTGAATTTCGGCTTTGAGGCAAGAACGCGGTTTTCTTCTTCGGATACGGTTTTATTCTTGTCCACCGCACTGATAAACCCGAAAAACAGAAGCATTCCGGCAAACATCACCACTGACGCTTTATACAGCTTCGTGAGCAAAGGAAGATTCTTTTTCGGTCTGCTCTTGAAATTATTTTTCTCAATTTTAACCTGTTTTTTCGCGGAGTCAAAAATCCGTGTAAGATTGGAAAGTATCAGCTTTTCATCTTTATGACCGGGATCGGTTTCCGTACTTTTTTTATATTCCCTTTTTTCGGAAACAGGCTCCGCTTTGCCGTCGGCAAATTTTTTACTGCTGTTTTTTATGCGCTGAAAAAGAGCTCTGTATTCTTCATTATCAACGTCATTATCAACGCCGTAACGGTATTTTCTGTCGGACATTCTCTGTCACCCTCTTTAGAATCTGAAATATAAGAACGGATTGTATGTTGAACCCACCAGACAGCAAACACTGATAAACAGAGCCGCGAACTGGAATATAATTGTCGCAATCTGTATAATTTCTTTCCCGTGCGCTGTTTTGGACACAGCCGCCTTAAGCCGGCATGAAACAATGCCCGCAAGCGGCGTTACGGCAATTATCGCGGCTGCAAACAGAAGAATTCTGTTTTTTAACATTACACCGTCACCGGCAGCTGAGAATCCGTGAACACCTATCATTGAAGCAAGCAGACCTCCGACCCTTGACATATCCTCAAAATAGAAGAATATCCAGCCGATAAGCACCGCGAATATTGTATAAATATGCTGAACAACTGACGGCAGCTTCGCTATTTTTTCACCGTAAACCTTCTTTTCAAGCACAAGCAGCAGGAAATAGTAGAAGCCCCACAAAATAAAGTTCCAGCTGGCTCCGTGCCAGAATCCCGTGAGAACCCAGACAACAAACAGATTGAAAATATGATTTTTTCTGTTTCCTCCGAGAGGAATATATACATAATCACGGAAAAACGAGCTTAAAGTAATATGCCATCTGCGCCAGAATTCTGTGACGGATTTAGCCACATACGGATAACGGAAGTTTTCCGGGAATGAGAATCCCATCATTTTGCCAAGACCTATCGCCATATCTGAATAGCCCGAGAAATCAAAATAAATCTGGAAGAAATACGCGATAATTCCCACCCAACCCTGAATCAGAGTGGTTTTTGAAAGGTCACCGTCAAGATAAAGCGCCGCCGCCTCGCCTAAAAGATTTGCGAAAAACGCTTTTTTGAAAAGTCCGATAACAAATCTTGTAATTCCGTCTGAAATACTTTTATATGTAACCTTGCGTTTATTAATTTCTTTTTCAATATCGCTGTAGCGTACAATGGGTCCCGCGATAAGCTGCGGAAACATACATACATAAAGCAGCAGCTTATAATAGCTTTTCTGACACTTTACATCTCCGCGGTAAACATCTATAACATATGACAAAGCCTGAAACGTATAGAACGAAATACCTATCGGCAGAGCGATATTCGTCTGCGTTTCCGTGCCGAAAAGAGCATCAATATTTCCTGTAAAGAAATTAAGATACTTAAAAATCACAAGCGCGCCGAGGGTCAGTACCGCCGCGCCCGCCGCTACTGTTTTCGCGAAAGGCGTTCGTCTGTATTTATTTATCAGCAGGCCGGCACCGTAATCAATGAACGAAACAACAATCATGGCGAAAATCCATTTCGGTTCACCCCATGCGTAAAAGAAAAGCGACGCCGCGAGAATAATTTTATTTTTTAAATTGATATCCGCGGCAAAATGCTGGGCTATCAATGTAATCGGCAAAAACACAAACAGGAAAAACAGACTTGAAAATACCATCAATCGGCCTCCTTCTGCAAAATACTTCATAACAGGACACACTAATACATTCTATAATATAATAATACCTTAACCGCTATTTTTCAAGCGTTTAAATGTAAAAAAATTTGGAAAATAATTTGAATTTTCTCCTTGTATTTTGTTATATTTGCAAGTATAATTAGAAAGTAATATGCCTTTCCGGCAAAGTATCAGGAGGTACAAAATGAAAACATTCTTATTTCAGGGTGACTCAATAACAGATTCCGAAAGAAGCCGCAGCAACGACTGGAATATGGGCTACGGCTACCCCGACCTTGTCGCATCGGAGCTGTGCTACAGGCGTCCTAATGAGTTTAATTTTATCAACCGCGGCGTAAGCGGAGACAAATCCCCTCAGATGTATTCCAGAATTAAAACAGATACCATCAATTTCAGACCGGATTATCTTTCTGTTTTAATAGGTGTAAACGATGTATGGCATCCGCTTAATGATGAGGATCAGACAGGCGGGTTCAGTGTGGAAAGATACACACAGATTTTATCGATGTTCATTGAAGATGTTCTTGCCGCTAAAAAAGACACTGTTATAGCCGTTCTTGAGCCTTTTGTTCTTGACGGAGCCGCCACTCACGATAACATTGACGCTTTTGTTTCCGGAGTAAGCGCGAGAGCGAAAGCCGCGAAAGAGGTTGCGGAAAAATATAATCTTGTTTTTGTTCCGCTTCAGGACGTATTCAACAAAAAGCTTGAGCTTGCACCGTCTGACTGGTGGCTCATTGACGGCGTTCACCCCACTCACGCGGGTCATCAGCTTATCGCAAACGAGCTTATCAAAGCTCTTGAACTTTAATAAAAGGAGAAATCGTTATGTATAAATTTCCTATCGGCGTAATTGTTGACAGCTTCAGGCTTCCCATTCCCGAAGCGGTAAAAAAAGCCGCTGAAATCGGTGCGCAGGGTATTCAGGTCTATGCTTCAAGGGGAGAAATGGCACCCGAAAACCTCAGCGCCTCAAAAAGAACTGAGTTTAAAAATCTTGTTGCAGATAACGGTCTTGTTATTTCGGCGTTATGCGGCGATTTAGGCGGCGGCGGATTCGTTCACCCCGACCAGAACGCGTTTAAAATTGAGAAATCAAAAAGGATTCTCGACCTCGCGAAAGAACTGGGTACTGATATTGTAACAACTCACATCGGCGTTGTTCCTCAGGATAAAAATAATGACCGCTACAAAATCATGCAGGAGGCCTGCTTTGAGCTCAGCAGATACGCAGACAGCATTGACGCTCATTTCGCCATTGAAACAGGTCCCGAAACCTCGCTTACTTTAAAAGGATTTCTCGATGAACTCGGTTCAACCGGCGTAGGCGTAAATCTTGACCCCGCTAATCTTGTTATGGTTACGGGCGACAATCCCGTAAACGCCGTTCACAATCTTAAAGATTATATTGTGCATACCCATGCGAAAGACGGCGTTCAGAATTATTTCCTCGACCCCGATATTGTTTACGGTATGCCCGGTACCGAAAAAGCGCTCGAGCTTGGCGAGCATACTGTTGACGGGCCTTCATTCACAGAAGTTCCTCTCGGCACGGGCAGCGTTCCTTTCAAAGAATATCTTGAAGCGCTCGACGAAATCGGCTTCAGGGGCTTCCTCACAATCGAAAGAGAAGTCGGCGATAATCCCGCGGCAGATATAAAAAGCGCAGTTGAATTTCTTAAGGGCATTATCCTTTAATCAATATTATATAACAAGCAACAGCAGGCTGATTATTCAACCTGCTGTTAAATTATGCTATAAATGCAGTCATATTTCTGCGACTTTTTCAATTAGGAATTGCTCATTCAGCCTTTCCAAATCCACTCTCCGCCGCTCTGCTTATAATGAGATTTTACCCAATCGTTGTATCTGCTTTCTGAACGCGGAGTTATATTATTTGTAAACCTTATATCCTTACATATGCTTGTATCAGATTTTATGTAATCAAATGTATAGCTTCTCAACTCTCTGCCCGGATAGAGTGAATTGCCTGAATAGTACTCAAAATGAAGATGCGTTCCGGTAGACTCACCTGTGTTTCCCATTACACCGATTTTCTGTCCCGCTTTTACAGAAGCACCTTTTTTTACTCCGATAGAATCAAGATGCGCATATCTTGACGTATGTCCGCTATGATATATTACTATAGTGTTTCCATAGCTGTCGTAATAACCTGCAAATGCAACAGTACCGTCAGCCGCTGCATATACATCGGTACCTCCGGATTTTTCTATATCAATTCCACCGTGAAGACTGCCGCCTGAATATCTGTCAAGAACAGTTATTTTATTGGAATTTGTCGGCCATACTAAGGTGCTTTGTGGTACGGGAGGTACAGGAGAATCAAGCTGAACCGTCTTGACAATTATTCCACCCTTTTGAGTTTTATTCAAAGGACTGTAATAACTGAGCGTTTCGATATAACCATTGTCCATAATCAGTTTTGCACCTGTTGTGTTTGTTACTCTCGTAACAACTGAGTTATCCTGCTTTAATGTAAGTTTAGCCTCATTTAGAATATAGTCAACATTACATTTCCACAATAATATCTCGCCGCGTTCATCTTTCTCTGTTACCATATTCCACATTGAAGCTGTACCTGAGCCAGTTGATTTAGCACTTGTACCGCCGCTTAACTGTGTGAAACCGTAATTAACAATTGTATCACCGTAAGACCCAAGTTTGCAGGCACCTGTTTCACCGATAATCAGCTTTGCATTTGTATTAACAGTAAAGCATCTGCCTTTCGAGCTGCTTATTGTAACTTTGCCAATATTAAGAACATTATTATTACTGACTTTAATAACCGCTTCCTGAAGCTCACCGTTTTCTCTTTTGATTGTATGATTATTGCCGTCGATTATAAGCTCCTTACTGCATTTAACCACAATCTGTTGTGATACTGTTATATCTTTAGTGAGCTTCCATTTTGTACCACCTTCAGAAGCAGCTTTTACCAGCTTGGATTCTTTATCAATCTTATAATGACCAAAGATTGTTTTAAAAAAATCAATAATTTTTTCCAAAAAAGCACCGATTCCGGATGACGAAGTCTTTGCTTGTTGATTACTGCTTTTAATGGAAGCATTACTAAATACTTTAATTTCTTCTTCCGAATCCGCTTTTAAGACCTGCTCCTCATCAATTGACATAAGAGTATTTTTGTTAATTGCAATAGCGGAAACGGCAAATGAACCAAATACTATAACAAAAGCCAAAAGTATTGTTAACATTTTTTTGAGTTTCATTCTTTTTCTTCCTTTCTGTCGATTAATAAGAGAAATAATGACTGTATTTATAACTCTAAGTACCATTATAGTATACTTTCAGCTAATTGTCAATACTTATTTCAAGCATTAAGCTAAAAAGAAGGAGCTGATAGTTTTGAGCCATATTGAAAATTTAGGAAGTGCAATAAAGAAAGCACGTGTTGAAAAAGGTCTTTCTCAGGAACAGCTTGCTGAAATTCTTGATGTTACACCAACCCATGTAAAACACATGGAAAGCGGAAGACGAAATCCCTCTGTAGAGATTCTTTTTGCAATATCAGAAAGATTGAATATGTCACTTGATTCACTTTGCACGAAAGAATGCAGCAACAAACAAAAAATAATCAATGATATTTCTTTCAGGCTTAAGAGCTGTGATGAAAAAGACCTGAAACTCATTTACGAAATTATCAATGTGTTTCTGAATACGCATCATTAATAAATACCACATAATAATGAGATATAAATTGTGAAGTAAATGTTTTCTCCGTTCCTCAACCGCAGAACATTTATTCAGGTCAATTTGTTCCGTAACTATATAAAAAGGACTGCTTCCTCACTTTTTCGGTGAGATGCAGTCCTTTTTTACGGGGTTTTTATGCCTTAATTATGTACTTTATTTAATATTGCCGGCAGTCCGGAAAGACCGCTGATTATTGCGTTAACTGTTTTAGCAGTGTAAGAGAACATTGTATTCACAATCGTCTTGACAATTGAAATAAGACCCGGTATCAGATTCGCCAGTTTAATGTCCTCAAATATACTGCGGCTGACTTTAACCTTCCTGCCCTGTGCTGATGCATATGAATCGGGAATCTCGGGATATCCGCTGCTGCCGACGTCAAAGCTCTTGAGATAATCCCTGAACGCAGTCCATTCCTTAATTTCGTCTCCGTTTTTATCCTTAAGCGATATTGAATAAAAATCGGTTACTTTTTTGCCGTCTTTATCTCTCGGTGAAAGCGAAATAATTCCTTTTGTCAGACCGTTCACCATATCAAGCATATTCAGTGCGTACATGTTCGCAACTACTTTATAGAGCTTGTTGTTTTCGATTTTTTCATACTGTCCGTTGCCTCTGTCAAGGCTTAATTCAGTAACTCTGTTTAAAATCATCCGCTTTGTGTTGAAGGTATATTTAAGTCCTGAATAGCTCATCTTTATTGAGCTGACAAGCTCGCCCAGTGAAGCGTCAAGCTCAACGAGCAGCTTAAGGTCTTTACCTTTAACATACGCGGCAACAAGCGGATGACCTGCCGAACCGTCAGCTCCGACACCGAGTGAGCAGACCTCAAACGCGTCCGCAACCGTGATATCACCTTTTTTGAACGAGCTTCTGACAGTCCCGAGTCCTACAAGCGCAACGTCAATATCTGTTATTCCGTTTTTCTCGGCTTCATAAATATATGAGTCAGCTATAAGGTCGCCGAGCGGATATTCCTGATGAGTGTTATACATTTCATCAAGTCCGATAAAGTCAAAGTTGCTGTGAGCGATTACCTTATCAAACGGGTCACTGTCTTTAAGATATGTATTGTTGATATTTTCTTTATAGTCCTCAAAGCGGGTCTTTGTTTCCTCATCTTCCTTAACTGATGAATCAAGCGGAATGAGCTTATAATCCTTCGCCTGAATCTTGCCGTTTTCAAGTGAAACAGTAAGTTTACCGACATTTTTAAGATACTCGCCGCAGGAAACAATGAGAGTATCTTTAACTCTTACGGGAGCTGAATATACGGTATGAGTATGACCGCTGATTATTACGTCAATTCCGGAAACCTGCTTCGCAAGCTTAATATCCTCACCTTTTTTGCCGTCACCGTCCGTACCCGAATGTGAAAGCGCGATAATAATATCACATCCCTGATTTTTGAGCTTCTTAACCTGTTCTTTCGCAGATTTGATGTAATTGATATAATTGAAATCCGTCTGGATACAGGCGATACAGCTTATTCCCACAAGACCGAAAATACCGATTTTATGACCCGCACATTCAAGAATCGTATTTTCCTTTACGCCGTATTCCTCACACGCTTTTTTGAAATCAGCCTGCTCTTCGGTAAGTTTACCAGACAAATCAATATTTGACTGAACAATCTGCGGCAGCTTATCGCCCGAAGCGACAGCGGCTCTGAGCATTTGCGCGGCACCCTTCGCGCCGTAGTCAAATTCGTGATTGCCGAAGGTTGTCACGTTACAGCCGCAGATTCCGAGATTTCTCAGTTCATACGCGTCTGTGCTGTATGCCGCCTGATAAAGCGTACCCATTGAAAAATCGCCGCCGTCAAGGAAAATTGTGTTTTCACCGGCGTTTTCCTTAATAACGGTTGCGAGCTTCGCCGCGCCGCCGTGTTCAATAACCGAACCGTTAACCATAGTGGTGGTCGGATAAAGATAATCATGGCTGTCATGAATAAACATAATGTTCAGTTCATTTTTGTCCTGTGCATATCCTGTCATCGACAGAATACCTGTGAGCATAATTAATACCATAATTACGCTCAGAATTCTTTTAAACTTTGTTTTCAATTGAAATCCCCCTCCGATTTAGTTAGTTAATAATATACTCTTTTATCGGTAATGTCAATATTCCGTATAAAAAATATATTTGCAAAACATTAAAACGCAAAAGGCAACACCCCCGCAATCATCGCGTGAGGCATTGGCGTAAGCATTTCATTTCTCAAGCAGATACAAATCCGCGTGACTCATTTTTTTGTTTTTCTTGCTTCGATTTCCGCAACCATTTCTCTCTGACGTTTTTCCGTTATGTTATAGAAGAACATCGGAACAGCGCAGGCGAACATGCTTATCGCGCCTGAAAGGATAAGAATATTCCAGAGAAGCTGCTCACCCTCGGGAGTAATCGGCACACCGTTTGTGGCGGCCGGATTGATTTTTGCCCATGAATATGAGAATACACCGATAAACGCGCCCAGAGCCATGCCGATTTTGTTTATAAGAGTCTGCATAGCGAAGCATATGCCTTCACCGCGCTCGCCTGTTTTCCATTCAAGATAATCAACGGTATCGCCTATCATAGCGTATGTGATAATGTTGTTGACGCCCTGCGGGATTCCCAGAAGCACAAGCCCCACCGCGGCGACAATGAGCTTCCATTTTGCGTCATAACCGATGAAATACATAGCCGTCATAACGACTCCGCCGAAAAGATGAACAATGATATACGACCATTTCTTCGTAAATTTCTTTGACATCCACGGAACAAGAATTGACGCGACAAGGCCGCCGGGAACAACAAGCATTGTGATAAGCCCGAAAAGTCCCTCGTTTTTAAGAACATACTTCGCGAAATAAAGACCTCCCGTGTATGTGTAAACCATTCTCGCACCACCGAGAACTCCCGAAAGAACGATGAGAAGAAGCTGTTTATTCTTAAAAAGAAGTGCTAAATTATGCCCGAAAGACGGTGCTTTTTCAGTTGATGTGAAACGCTCCTTTGTGTTTTTGAAACCGTGGAAAAACATCGGTACCGCCAGAACACAGCATACAACGGCACAGATAAAATATGTCCATTTGAGCGTGTTCGCGTTCTGCTCGATATATTCGGGAGCCACAACGCCGTCAACTCTGTATTTCGCGGTAGCGGCTGACGTGATAACGGGAACAAAAACCGTAACGATACCCGCGCCGAGCGTGCATACAAGCCTCGCTACAGTAAGAATATTTCCCCTGACGGTGGTATCGTTCGTAAGGCAGGTTGAAAGTCCCCAGTAGGGAACATCCGCCACCGTATAAACCATACTCCAGATAACGTAAATGATTGAGATTATAACAAAGGTCGATGTTGCTTTCGCCGGAAGGAACGGGCAGAAGCAGGCGATTGTAACAACTGCAATCGGAATCGCCATCCATTTAAGAAACGGTCTGCATTTGCCCCATTTTGTACGGGTTTTATCAACAATACTGCCCATTATCGGGTCGTTCATAGCATCGTAAATACGTGTAAAAAGCATAAGATAAGCAACAGCCATCGCACCAGTTGCCGAGCCGATTTTAACCCCCTCGGCACCGAAAAGAAGAGCGTCGGTAAGAAAAACCGTAAGATATGAGCCGATAATAGTACAGATAAGATTCTGACCGAATCCCGTTATACTGTAGGCTATCGCTTCTTTCGGCTGAACGCCGCTGCCGGGAGTTGTGCCGAAAATCTTGTGAAAGAAAGATGAATTCATATATTAACCTCCGTTACGTACTTTTTATTAAGGCAACACCGCACAATTAAAAGCGTTCGCCTTGTTTGAATATTATTCGGCTGTTATATCAAATGAAAAGCTGAATTCTTTTTCGTCAAAAGCTCTCTGCGGTTCAAGATTCAGAAATGACGCGCACTCAGCGTGCATTTTGTAATCAAGCGAAACTACCGTTTTGTCAAGCTCAGTCAGCTCGTCATCATGAGCCGTTTCAAGCAGCTGCTTATCTGTGTAATGCTTCGCGTTGAAAAGGAAGCCGTCTTTATTCACATCCGCAAAAACGAATCC
Organism: Acutalibacteraceae bacterium; assembly: GCA_045597925.1. Lineage (GTDB taxonomy): Bacteria > Bacillota > Clostridia > Oscillospirales > Acutalibacteraceae > CAG-488. The sequence goes on along the minus strand of JAZLLB010000093.1, from coordinate 1,446 downwards.
CCTGCCCTGATGATTTTTAATTTCCGCAATCTTTGTTTTATAATGAGCTGAACATTCAGCCGGCACAACATAATGCTCAAAATTATCAGTTACGGTTGTTTCATATTCAGAAATAATCTGACTTCTGAATCGGTCGCAGTAAGTTTCAGCAGGTCCGTAGCCTAAATATTTCATCTGCTCAAATTCCTCAGGCATTACAATATTTATACCGAATCTCGGCAGTGCGGGTGCTCTTTCGGTCACCCTTGCGGCAACAGAAATATTCATAACGCCGTCAGACGTGAAAGTGTATACTACATCTGCCCAAAGCGCGGGCGGCATAGCGGCGGCGGCAAACGATATTTTTGAAAGAACAGTAATCTTTTCATCGGTATTCTCAACAATTTCACTGCTGTATGTTTTCTGAACCGCATGTTCGTAACGCGCGCGCTTCCAGTCATTCTGCATACCGTTGCTCGGGTGATAGCTTCTGTCAATATTAAAGCTCATCGGCTCTTTAAGAAGCTCTGTGCCGTTGTTAACTGAAATAATTCTGCCCGTAATTTTGTCGTAAACATATTTTGTTTCGCCGCAGAAAATATTAATTTTCGTTCTGCTTTCCGTAAGTGAGAGAGCGGATTTTTCTTTTTTATCCGCCGATACCGCCGAATCGGAAAGAACAAACTGCACGTGACCGGTTTCGTAATTTTTTTCAGCCCATTCGGTGCTTTCTTTCTGATTAAACCGCAGAATCAGCGTTGTGAAGTTCTTTGCCTCGATGCCGTCAAAGAGAGTATATTCCTTTTCCGCACGGGGGGCGATATCCGTATTGTCAATTTTGCCGTTCTGTATCTTTCTGCCGTTGACTTCAACCGACCAGTCAATATACAAATCGGAAAGTGAGGTGAAATAACGTTTATTTTTCACGGTGATTTTTCCGTTTTCATATTTGACGCTGTAAGGCTGATATGTGATTTTCATATCATAGTAACCCGGTCTGAGTTTCCTGTCCGGGTGAACAAGTCCGTCAACACAGTAAACCTTATCGTTTGGATAATCGCCGAAGTCGCCGCCGTAACGGTATTTCGGGTTTTCCGCCGTTCCGATATTCACGGCATGGTCTGTAAGCTCCCACACACAGCCGCCGCAGTAGTTGTCGTAATCCTCAAATTTGCCCCAGTGAAGCGGAATATCTCCCGTACTCCACGCCGCGACATATTCGCAGTAGAAAAACGGCTTCGTCATTTTCGGGTCGTTGAGATATTCCTCAAGATAATCAAGAGAAGCGTACATTCTGCTTTCGACATCTGAAATATCGGTAAAATCTCTGCCGCCGACTCTGTCCTGATACTCAAGTCTGGCGTTTTCATAATGAATAATGGCTTTCGGAAGACGCGAACGGATAAAATTCGCCATAAGACGGTGATTTTCGCCGCAGCCGGACTCATTGCCCAGCGACCACATGAT
>JAZLLB010000092.1:0-12219 GCA_045597925.1 Acutalibacteraceae bacterium | reverse complement strand
TATGTTTGCGGTGGTGATTATCGGATATCTCATCGAAATCTTTAATAAATTCTATGCTGATGATTTGTCTTTTATTTCTGAATGTGAGCTTCTCCGTGATGAAATTGATTACGGAATTAAAACATACGGTATTGCTGACCACCCGAAATACGGAAAAATTTATGTATGTGAAACAGACGGCATGGGTAATAAAAGATTATTTGATGATGCCAATGTTCCGAGCCTTTTATCAATGCCTTACCTGGGTTACTGCGATAAAAAAGATGAAATATATTTGAGAACGAGAAGATTTATTTTAAGTGAAGATAATCCGTATTACTATAACGGCAAATTCGGCAGGGGAGTCGGCAGCCCGCATACGCCTGAGGGCTATATATGGCACATCGCGCTTTCTATGCAGGGACTTACATCAGATAACCCTGAAGAAATCAAAGAGATTATTGATATTCTTTCTTCCACAGATGCCGATACAGGCTTCATGCATGAAGGCTTTAACGCTGATAATCCGTTTGAATTTTCAAGAGAATGGTTTGCGTGGTCGAACTCCTTATTCGCGGAATTTATAGAATACGCGGTTGACAATAAAATGATATGAGGTGCAGAAATGACTAAAAATAAAAATAATCTTATGAAAAACGCTACAAGGCTTCTTACTCTTTTACTGTGCATCGTCCTCATTACAGGCTGTGTCAGCAACATCAAAATAAAAAGGGCCGAAAAAGCTGAGGCTGAGCAAAAAGAAAAAGAACAGCTTACAATGAATGTCAAGACAGGTAAAACATCTGCCAATCTCATCTGCGCGGGTGACAATCTTATTCATTTGCAGATAGCGCTTCAGGCACAGGCGCGTTCGTCAACAGGCGGATATGATTTTAAGCCCGCTTATGAAGAAGTGAAAGATATAATCAGCGGTGCCGACATTGCGTTTCTTAACCAGGAGGTCGCGATTGTTCCGTCACAGCCTGTTTCGCATTATCCGCTGTTCAATTCACCGCCGGAGCTTCTTGATGATATGATTGATTTAGGCTTTGACGTTTTCAACCAGGCAACCAACCATATTCTTGATAAATACACATCGGGAGCTATTGAGGATTACGAGCTTTTCCATTCAAAAGACGACATAATTCTTACCGGTCTTTATAAAACATGGGACGAAATGTTTACTCCGCAGACAATAACCAGAAACGATATTACTTTTTCATTTTGCGGATTTACCGAATCGCTTAACGGTTTGCAGGTATCGCAGGACACTGATTTAGGCATAATTTCCCTTAGCGGAACAAACCACACTGAAGAAGAGCTGTACTCCGCAATGGAAAAGATTATTAAGACAGACAAAGAGGCTTCTGACGTATGCTGTGTCTCAATGCACTGGATTGACGAGGATATTACAACTCCGGATACGTCAGAAAAAGAAATCGCGCAGAAGCTTGCTGATTACGGCGCGGATATTATTATCGGCACAGGGCCTCACGTTTTGCAGCCTATAGAATATCTCACCAGAGCCGACGGAGGCAAAACACTGGTAATCTGGTCACTCGGCAATTTTATTTCTACTCAGGAGAATTTTCCGAATACTTTGGGAGGCCTTGCGGATATAACTGTTGAAAAAGATTATGACAACAACCGGATTTCAATAAGCAGTGTAGGCTTCATTCCTACTGTGGCGCATTATGATTACGGCAGAGCTAATGTGAGAATTATTCCTTTTGCGAATTATACAAATGAGCTTGCGGTAAAGCACGGTGCTGGCAATCTTACATATGACAAGATTAATCAGTTCTTCACTGAAATGTACGGCGAATACCTTGAGCTTGATAAGAAACAGGAAAATCAGTAAAAAATATGCGGCGCAGTGTTTCGACTGCGCCGTAATTTTTATAATACTTTATTAAAGAAATCTATTGTCCTCGGCTCTTTAGGATTCAGAATAACCTCCTGCGGAGTTCCTTCCTCAACTATATAACCGCCGTCCATAAAAATAACTCTGTCAGCCACTTCTCTCGCGAAGCCGATTTCGTGGGAAACAATAACCATTGTCATTCCGTCAGCCGCAAGATCGCGCATAACCTGCAAAACCTCACCGACCATTTCAGGGTCGAGAGCCGATGTAGGCTCATCAAACAGCATTATATCAGGATTCATACAAAGTGAACGCGCAATTGCGACACGCTGCTTCTGACCGCCGGAAAGCTGAGAAGGGTAGGCATTGATTTTATCTTCAAGACCGACCTTTTTAAGCATCTGAACAGCCTGCGCCTTTGCCTGTTCCTTATTCATCTGCTTTGTTTCAACCGGCGCGAGCATAAGATTTTGCATAACATTCAGATTATTGAAAAGGTTGAAATGCTGAAATACCATTCCTATTTTTTCGCGTACCTTATTAATATCAATCTTCTTTGAGTCGATGTGATTACCGTCAACAATAACTTCACCGTCGGTAATTTCTTCAATGCGGTTCAGGCATCTTAAAAATGTAGATTTTCCGCTGCCGGAAGGACCGAGAATAACAACAACCTCACCCTCGTAAATATCAACATTGATATCTTTAAGAACTTCAAGTTTGCCGTAATTCTTTTTAAGATGAGAAACATGAATTTTTACATTAGTAGTGCCGTTTTTCATTGTGATTCAATTTCCTTTCAAGAATTTTCGCAATCTTGGAGAGAATTGTTATAACTATAAGATACATAATGCCGACAACAATCCACACCTTAAATGAGTCATGAGTTATTGAAATAACGCTCTTTGCGGTATTTACAAGCTCCGGGAAACCTATAACAGAAAGAATGGAAGTATCTTTCAATGTTATTATGAACTGGTTGATTATACTGGGAATCATCGTTTTAATGGCCTGAGGAAGAACAACCTTTCTCATTGATTTCCAGTATGTAAGACCAAGGCTTCTCGCAGCTTCCATCTGACCGAAATCAACTGACTGAATACCCGCACGTATAATTTCAGCCATATACGCACCGCAGTTAAGTGAAAGGCAGACAATACCTGCCTGAAGCGGTTCAATTGTAAATCTTATGTCAAAGATATTTTTGAAAGCGTATGGAATTCCGAAATAAACGAAAAATGCCAGAACTATCATCGGCACACCGCGAATAACATCAACAAATATCTGCGCAATAATATTACATATTTTATTTTTCAGAACGCTCAGCATACCGAATACCAAGCCTACTACACAAGCGAAAAGCAAACTGTACAGAGCCATTATAAGAGTCTGCCCCATCGCTTCGAGCAACAGTTTGCCGTAAACAGTAATAAGTTCTGCCATTAAGTTTAACTCCTTTTAAAACATAAGGGCACCGTTTGGCGCCCTGTGATGTTTAATGTTTTATCAACGATTAGCCAAGGTATTTTGCAAGAATTTCATCATATGTTCCGTTTGCCTTGATATTAGCAAGACCTTTGTTGAACATATCAATGAGATCCTGATTGTTTGCATCGAAAATAGCAAAGCCGTAGCCCGAACCTTCATTTGCTGTATTGTCAAGAACCTTAAGCGCAAGATTGCCTGTCTTTATAGAAGCCTTCATAACAGGTGTGTCTTCAAAGCAGGCAACTTCCTGTCCGCCGAGAACTGCCTGATACATTGTATCGGAATCCTCATATGTTGTGATTTCAAATCCGTACTTTTCCTTAAGGCTTTCAGCATAGGAAGCACCCTGAGTGTTTCTCTTAACGGCAACCTTCTGACCCTTAAGGTCTTCAAAGCCCTTGATTGAAGAATCTGCTGCGACAGTCATGGTCTGTGTACAGGTATAATAGCTGTCTGAGAAAATCCAGCCTTCGCTGATACGCTGGTCTGTGATTGAAGCACCGGCAATCATACCGTCTGCCTGACCTGCGTTGCACGCTGTGATTGAAGCATCCCAGCCCCAGCTCTTAAGCTCATAATCAAAGCCCTGATCCTTCGCGATTGCGGCAAGAATCTCAACATCAATGCCGACAAACTCGCCCTGGGCGTTTGTATACTCAAACGGATTAAAAGCCGTATCCGTTCCGATAATCCATCTTTTTGCTTCTGTCGGTACTTTTTCATTTTCTGTTTTGCCAGCTGAGCAGCCCGCGAAAACGCAAAGCGCCATAGCCAGACATAAAAGAACTGCGATTAACTTTTTCATTTGAATCAATCCCTTTCATACTTTAGCAGAGAAAAACTCCCTGTCAGACCTTTATTATAAAATAAATAAAATCAATAGTCAAGCATTTATTGGTTATTTTGGCGTTTATTGCGTATTTTTTTAATAAAAAAGCGGCAGAAACAGCTGCCGCATAGAAATTTATACAGTTAATATAAGACTCGCAAATCCAAAGTATATAAGGAGCGACAGTGCGTCAACAATGGTTGTTATCATCGGACCCGCCATTAACGCCGGGTCAAGATGAAGAAGCTTCGCCAGCATCGGCAATGATGCACCGATTATCTTCGCGACAATAACAGCGCAAAACATTGAAAGACATACTACAACAAATACCGGTGTGGAAGTTTCGCTCCCTGTGACCGCTCTGATTATATACATTCTCAGAAAATTAACCGCCGCAAGAGTTATACCGCATAAGAGCGCGACTCTTATTTCTTTCCACAAGACTCTGAAATAATCCTTTACCTTAATATCCCCAAGCGCAAGTCCGCGGATAATAAGAGTTGAAACCTGGTTTCCTGAGTTTCCGCCGGTATCCATAAGCATCGGAATAGAAGCTGTAAGACCCGCAATTGCGGAAAGCTTATCTTCAAAGCCTTCTATAATCTGACCTGTGAATGTAGCGGAAATCATAAGTACAAGAAGCCATATTATTCTGTTTTTTGTAAGAGTAAAAACGCCGGTTTTAAGGTATTCATCTTCTGACGGAAGAAGCAAAGCCATCTTTTCAAAGTCTTCGGTGTTTTCATCTTCAATAACGTCAACAATATCGTCAATGGTGATAATTCCGACAAGACGCTGTTCATTATCGACAACGGGAACAGAAAGCAGGTCGTATTTTCTCGCAAGAGCGGCGACTGTTTCCTGGTCATCAAGTGTAGTGACAAACAGCAGCTGATCATCGTCATACATTATGTCTTTGATTTCAGAATCACCGTGTGAAACAATCAGCCTTCTGAGAGGTACCGCGCCGACCAGTTTTCTTTGCGCGTCGGTACAGTAGCAGGTATAAATCGTTTCCTTATCAAGAGCGGTTCTTCTGATTTCCTGAATTGCCATATCAACAGTATATGTTTCGGGAAAAGCCGCCATCTCAATCGTCATAATGCTGCCGGCGGAATTATCGGGATAATTCAGAAATTTATTAATAAGATTTCTCGTATCCGGATTCGTATGGGCTAAAACTCTTGTAACCACATTTGCGGGAACCTCTTCAAGAAAATCCACCGCGTCGTCAAGAAACATATCTTCCATAAGAAATTTAAGCTCTGTGTTTGTTATTGCGTCAACAATCGCGCTTTGAGAATCCGAATCAAGATATGAGAAAACCTCCGCTGAACAGTCTTTCGGAAGAAGACGGAAAATTCTGACCTGATTTTCAGGAAGCTCCGTTTCTTCAATTGCCTGCGCTATATCAACAACATTCATTTCTGTAAGAATATCTTTAAGAGCCGAAAATTTATTGCTGGCAAGCATTTTTGCTATAATATCCGTTAATGCCTTTGATTCCATAAAAATACCCTTTCCGCAAAAGGAAAGGGCAAAAAAACCAAGAACAGGAGAATTAAAATTCCTGAACGACCCAATCGCTTTTGCTTTTTTTAATTAATTGAGTGCATAATCGCACGTGACTGCCGTCGCCGTTCAAGAAACTCACCTCACATAAATTTATGTTTTCATTTTACATTTATAAATAAATAAAGTCAATAGTTTTTTATAAATACGGTTTACAACCACAAAAAAATGTTATACAATAACATCGTTAAAGGGGGATTCGTTTTGAAAAAAAATGATAAGAAAACCAAAGAAGCTTTTGCTGCCGTCGCGATTAATGCATTGTCGTATGCTGTCAACGGCTGCGGCTGTGTTACTGTTGAAAATGATTTTGACTGGGACAGATTTATGGAATTTTGCTTTAAGCATCAGATTCTTAATATTGTTTATTACGGACTTAAAAAAGCAGATATTTCCATTCCTGACAAAATAATTAAGTTTTCTGAAGAATATCTTTTACGTTCTATGCTTAAAGAAGCTCAGCGTTCTGTTGAAAATGATCTTCTTTCTGGTGATCTTGAAAAAAATGAGATTCCCCATATGTTTTTAAAAGGCTCTGTAATCAAGAATATTTATCCCGAAGCGTATCTTCGCTCTATGGGAGATGTTGATATTCTGACCGGTGAAAAAACAGACGACGCTGCGGCCATTGCCGTAAAGCACGGATTTACACTAAACAGCAAGGAATTTCTGCACTATTCTTTGTCAAAAAATAATTTATCTCAACTTGAGCTGCACAAATCACTCGTTGATGAAAGCATTGAAAAGTATTATAAATATTTCGGAATCGGATTTGAAAGAGCGAAGCTGTGTGACGGCTGTAAATATAAATATGAGCTGTCAGATGAGGATTTTTATATTTTTCTCATTGCCCATATGGCAAAGCATTATGAAGTCTTCGGTATGGGAATTCGCTCAGTGTGCGATGTGTTTGTTTATAATAAAACATATAAAAATCTTGACAGAAAATACATTTCCGATGAACTTGAAAAAATAGGTCTGACGATTTTTGAAAATAAAATAAAAAGCATTTCCGAAAACTGGTTCAGCGGTAAATTCAACGGAGATTTTGACGCGGTCGGAGAATATATTATTTCAGACGGTGTTTTCGGCAGTGTTCAAAATCCCGAACTGAACAAATTTATTATTAATGAAAGTGAAAGTCAAAATAAATACAAATATATATTAAAAAATATTTTTCCAAACAAAGAGTATATGTGTATCAGATATCCCTTTTTAAAAAAGCTGCCTTTTCTGATTCCTATTTTTTGGATTGTAAGAATTATTTATACACTTTTGAAAAGCAGAGTAAGTATCCGCTACCGCTTAAACAGAGTTTCAACTTATAAAAAAGAATACAATAAACGTTTTGAGGAAACAGGACTTAAATAAATTACAGAATATTTTCTATATTTAATTTCAAAGAGTCACATATTGCATTCAGTTCTTCTTTGAGATTTGCGGCAGATTCTTTAATTTTACTGTTATTTTTAATATTATTAATTGCCGTCTGAATTTTTTCTGTCTGGGTCTGATTTAATACTAACGAAAAGAGCAGCTTGCTTTTATTCCATTTCTCAATTATTTCGTTTGTATCAAAATTGTATTCAAGATAATTCAGTATCTCGTCGGCTGTTTTGAGTATCTTTCTGTTAAGCACCGCGGCCGATGTTATTGTTATCGCGAGAATAATAACCGCACAGCAGAATCTTATCAAGTTTTTTCCTTCTTTATCAAAGTATAGTTGTTGTATTTATCAATCAGCATTATCAGAACTTCGCTTACGTCTGTTTTTTCATTTTTTAAAATTCCGCATATATTTTTCTTTTTTAAATTATTGTCTTTTATTACAGAATCAATGTATTTGCCGTCATTCACAACAAGAACGGGAATGCCTTGTTTCTGTTTTTTTATTCCGAAATCAATATTGACAGGGGAGTCGTACTGCTGTTTTTTCATAACGCTCAGGCTTCCGTTGGTCTCAACCACAGCGTACTGAACCTCACTTATTTCAAATATATCCTTTTGCCTTAACTGGTCTAAAATATCATCAGCTGTGAAACGAAGCGCCTTGAGCTTTTTCTGGTCAAGCTTTCCGTCGTTTATCACAATTGCGGGCTTACCCTGAAGCAGATACCGTATTTTTGCGCTTTTCATAATAATTACAGAATTAATTATTTCAAGACAAACAAGCAGAAGCGCGGCAAAAATAGAATTAATCATCGGCACATCGTTATTTTCCATAGGGATTGATGCTATCTCAGAGAGCAAAATTGTTATAACAAGCTCTGTCGGCTGCAATTCACCAAGCTGTCTTTTACCCATAAACCGCATACAGATAATAATAAAAATGTAAAGAATTAAGCCTCTTATCAGTGTAACAAGCATATAATCACCGTAATAAAAAAATCAGACAGGGTTATTATTTCCCTGTCTGCCTTATTTTATTTATTCTGATATTTTTTAATAAGAATTTTTGCGGCCTTATATATATCACCGCAGCCTAATGTGATAATGAGGTCACCGGGCTCTGCGTTTTCAAAAAGATGCTGCGCAATCTCATCAAATGTGTTGAACCATACGCTGCCCGGAATTTTTTCCGCAAGCTGTGAAGTGTAGACATTATATGTGTTTACCTCGCGCGAACCCATAATTTCGGTCATAACGCATTTGTCCGGAATTTTCAGAACCTCGGCAAAATCATCCATAAGAATCGCTGTTCTTGAATAAGTAAACGGCTGAAAAACAGCCCATACTCTGTTGTATCCCATCTCCATTGCCGCTTCAAGAGTAACCTTAAGCTCAGCGGGATGATGTGCATAGTCATCAGCGATATCAATTCCATTGAAGCTGCCGAGTTTTTCAAAGCGTCTGCCTGTTCCGCTGAAATGTTCAAGAGCTTTTATAGCTTCTTCTGCGTTTATTCCGTTATATACAGCCATCGCTACAGCGGCAAGAGCATTGTATACATTATGCTGACCGGGAACATTAAGCTCTATATGACCGATAAATTTATCTTTATTATATACATCGAAATGGGCATACGCGTGAATTGTCTCAATGTTCTTTGCGTAAAAATCATTTGTACACTTAAGACCGAATGTGATTATGTCTTTACCGCATATTCCTTCAACAGCTTTGTGCGTATTTTCATCATCACCGTTAAAAATAAGCGCCTTTGTTGCTGTTTCGGCAAATTTTCTGAACGATTTTATAATATTATCAAGCGTTTTAAAATAATCAAGGTGGTCTTCGTCAATATTCAGAATAACAGCCACATCAGGGTAAAGCTTTAAAAATGTATCAACAAATTCGCATGCTTCACAGACCATATTTTCTGTTTTACCGACTCTGCCGTTACTGTTTATAAGCGGAAGTTTGCCGCCGATAACCGCGGACGGGTCACGACCTGTTTCAATAAGTATCTGAGTAATCATTGATGATACGGTGGTTTTGCCGTGAGTACCGCAGACGCAGATGCAGTTGTTATACATTTCAGTTATGGCACCGAGCATTTCCGCGCGTTCAAAAGTTGGAATGCCGGAATTTTTTGCGGCGACAAGCTCGGGATTGTCTTTTAAAAGAGCAGCGGTGTAAATAATCATTTCAGCACCCTGAATATTTTCAGCTCTCTGACCCATAGCTACAGGAATACCCATACTTTTAATTCGCGCAAGAGTATCGCTTTCGTTATTGTCAGAGCCGGAAAGCTCATATCCCTGTGCGTGAAGAATTTCGGCAATCGGGCACATTCCCGAGCCGCCTATTCCGATAAAGTGTATTCTTTTAATTTTTTTCAGTAATTCTTTAATTTCATTCACGGTAAAAACTCCTTTGTATAATCACAAATTTTCAGATATTCTCATATATTATACCAGACGATGTTAAATATTTGTCATATAAGAGGTGGAAAATGAACAAATTTATTGCACTCGGAGGCGACGGAAGAACAAAATTTACTGCTGAATATCTCACAGATAAGGGCTGGAATACAGAAATTTCATATAATTTGAATAATATTTCTGATTGCAGAGCAGTGATACTTCCGCTTCCGCTTACTGCGGATAATATGCATATTAAGGGAACAGACATTAAAATTGAGGAATTTATACATTCAATCAACAACGATATAACAGTTTTTGCAGGTAAGCCTAATGCTGATACTGTAAATTTATTTGCAAATAAAGGTATTCGATTCTTTGATTATAATTCAAGGGACGAGTTCGCGCAAAAAAACGCCGTTCCGACAGCACAGGGAGTTTTGACATTTGTGCTGAATAATACAAATGTAACTCTGAATCAGCTGAAAATTGCCGTCGTCGGCTACGGAAAATGCGGAAAGGCTGTCTGTAAAACATTTAAAAATCTCGGTTCTGACGTTTCATCGTATTCGAGAAGATATTCGACAGCCGCTGATGCCGAGTCTGACGGAATCAAAGCGTTTTTAATAAAAGATATATTTGATACAGTTCAAAACGCAGATATTATTGTGAATACAGTACCGGTTAAAATTCTCGGCAAAAATTTTCTTGACATTATAAGTGAAAAAACAATTCTTATTGATGTTTCATCTTATCCTTACGGATACGATTACGATTACGCTGATAAAATCAATAAAAAAATCAATCTTCTGCCTTCTCTGCCCGGAAAATATGTTCCGAAGACAGCAGGGATAATAATTGCGGAAACAATCATCAACATAATTGAGGAGGGGGGACTTTGGAAAGAATAAGACTCGGATTCGCTGTATGCGGTTCCTTCTGTACATTTTCAAAGGTTCTTGAACAAATAAAAATACTTTCAGAAAAAGGCTATAATATCACGCCGATTTTTTCAGAATTTGCGTATAACACGGACACCCGTTTTTACAAATCCGTTGAATTTGTTGAAACAGTGGAAGAAATCTGTAAGAATAAATCAATAAAATCTATAAATGAAGCTGAACCTATAGGACCCAAAAGGCTGTTTGACGTTATAGCTGTCGCGCCTTGTACGGGTAATACACTCGGAAAACTTGCCTCAGGGATAACGGACACAACGGTTACAATGGCGGTTAAGGCTCATCTGAGAAACAGCAGACCGGTCGTTCTCGGCATTTCAACCAATGACGCTCTCGGAGCGTCCGCGCAGAATATAGGCAGATTGATGAATGTCAGAAATATTTATTTTATTCCGTTCAGACAGGACGATTCTGCTAATAAACCGCGTTCTGTTGTCTGTGATTTCAGCAAAACCGATGAAGCTGTTGCCGCCGCGCTGAAAGGCGTTCAGCTTCAGCCGATAATGATATAAACACAAAGAAGGCTTGCCTTTACGGCAGGTCTTTTTTATCTGAAGAAAGGATAAGCTCAAAACGGTTTTCTCTTATAATTCGCTGAAGCTCTTTTTCATTTTCAGGTAAAACATCGGTATAAATTCCTGAATTAGGCATATACTCGCCGTGAAAATCCGAGCCGGAGGTTCTTATTTTATAATCGTATTTTTCAGCCCACATTTTCGCGATGTCGTTTCTCGAATCGTGATTTGGATGCCCGTTGTGTATTTCAATTCCGTCTAAAATTCCCGGTTCGATAATAGTCATGTTATCTCTGAACGGATGCGCCTGAATAACGGTACATTCCATTTTCTGAACAGCCCGTATACCGTCTTCTGTTTCCAGATTGATTATATCCTTCATTTCACGAAGCTTGTCCTCGCTCAGACCGAAAACAAGATAATCGTTGTCGTTTTCGTTAAAACGCAGCTCACAGCCGAGATAAACCTTAAAACCGGGGAATTTTTCCGCTTCCTTTAACGCGTTTTTATATCCTGTAAGGAAAAAATCAATTTTATCATCCCAGTCGGCGTCAGGCTTTTTCTCCATAAGTTTTTTAAAGGTATAGGTATGAAGATGGTCAGTAAACATTATACCGTTATATCCGAGCGAATGATAAAGCCTGACAGCTTCAGCGGCAGGCATACGTCCGCAGCGGCTTGTTTCATCTGTATGTGCGTGAATTTCAATTAAATATTTATCCATAATAAATCACCCGTATGATTATACACCCCGAATTTAACTATTTCAATATAAATCTTCTTCTTTTATTTCTTTTTTTAGCACCGGATAATCAGATTCATCTGTGTATCGGCTGTCTTTAAAAGTAATCATACAATATTTTTCGGTTTTAAACTCAGATTCGCTCATGTATTCATTATTAAAAGTCAATGTTTTTCTGATATTATTCAGGAATTTTTTATTTTGCTTATTATTTTTAAATACAGCATTGCACTTTTCAATATTTCCGGTTTCACTGTTTATATAAAAAGATACGCAGGTGTTTTCATCATAACACCAGTACATTACGCTGTTATCATCTGCGAACAGATTTTCAGTGTTGAACACTTCATTGTCACATAATAAATTAAATCTTTTTTGGAACTCAAAAACATCGCAGTTTTTGCTCTGTTTAACGCATGACGCAAGCAAAAGCATTAATGATATAGGTATAATTTTTGCCCGTTTCAATTT
>JAZLLB010000091.1:0-3465 GCA_045597925.1 Acutalibacteraceae bacterium | reverse complement strand
TCTTTTGCTCGACGAACCTCTCGGTGCGCTTGATTTGAAGCTCCGCAAGGATATGCAGGTTGAGCTTAAAAATATACAGCAGCGTCTCGGAATTACGTTTATTTACGTTACCCATGATCAGGAAGAGGCGCTTTCTATGTCTGACACCGTTGTTGTTATGGACGGCGGCGATATTCAGCAGATAGGTACGCCGGAGGATATTTATAATGAACCGAAAAACGCGTTCGTCGCGGATTTTATCGGTGAAAGCAATATTCTTGACGGCATCATGCTTGAGGATTTCAAATGCGAATTTTCGGGCGCAAAATTTGAATGTCTTGATAAAGGCTTCGGAGCAGGTGAGGCGGTTGATGTTGTTGTGCGCCCCGAAGATGTTGACATTGTTCCGGTTGAAAAAGGAATGCTCACAGGCATTGTTACATCTGTAACTTTCAAAGGCGTTCACTTTGAAATAATCGTTGATATAGGCGGCTTTAAATGGATGATTCAGACTACCGACTACGAAGCTGTCGGAAATAAAATCGGTCTGTTTATTGAGCCTGACGCAATACATATTATGAAAAAGTCAAAATACTCCGGTATGTTCGGCGATTACAGCTCTTTCAGTGATGAAATTGAACATCTTTCAGACATCGTTGAGGAGGAGTGAAAATGAATAAAAAGTCTGCTTTTTATCAGAAGCTCTGCGCCTCGCCTCATATTGTCTGGTCGGCGATATTTATTGTTGTTCCGCTGATTATGGTTGCGTATTACTCTTTCACCGATGCGCAGGGTAATTTTACCATGGAGAATATTTACCGCCTGACGGATTATACGGATACATTTCTGCGCTCACTTTGGTACGGAATTATCGCAACGCTTATCTGTCTTGTGCTGGCGTACCCGATAGCGTACATAATTTCGCAGTCGAAGGCAAAAGCCCAGACCACTATGATAATGCTTGTCATGATTCCTATGTGGATGAATTTCCTTATCCGCACATATGCATGGATGAATATTCTTGAAGATTCGGGTGTTATCAATAAGGCTCTTTCCTTTCTGCACCTGCCTTCGCTTCATATGATTAATACTCCCGGAGCGGTTGTTCTCGGCATGGTTTACAACTTTCTGCCTTATATGATTCTGCCCATATATTCCGTTCTCACAAAGCTTGACAGAAGCCTTGTTGAGGCTTCACAGGATTTAGGCGCAAATAAGGTGAACGTATTTTTAAAGGTAGTTTTCCCGATGTCCGTATCTGGCATAGTTTCTGGAATCACTATGGTATTTGTTCCGAGTGTCAGCACGTTTTATATTTCTCAGAAGCTGGGCGGAGGAACATTTGCTCTTATCGGAGATATTATTGAAATGCAGTTCCAGGTTTCAAACAACTTCAACTTCGGTGCCGCGCTTTCGCTCATTCTCATGGTTCTTATTCTTATATGTATGGCCTTTATGAATAAGTTCTCTGACACAGAAGACGCAGGGGGAGGTATGGTTTTATGAAAAAAAGTGCCTTCTCTAAATTCTATATATTTCTCATATTTGCGTTTCTGTATGTTCCTATACTGATTATATGTGTGTTCTCATTCAACAGCTCCAACAGTACAGGTGTTATGGCGGGTTTTTCACTTAAATGGTACGCTGAGCTTTTCAAAGATAAAGCAACGCTTACCGCCTGTTATAATACGATTGTTCTTGCGATTACATCATCAGTAACGGCAACGCTTATAGGCACACTTGCGGCTCTCGGAATTGACAAAATGAAAAAAAGCTGGCGGCGTTCAACTCTTATGACTGTGACTGATATTCCCATGATGAACCCCGAAATTGTTACGGGTGTTTCAATGATGCTGCTTTTCGTATTTATCGGAACAATCCTTAAAATCAACGGTGTGTTGGGATTCTGGACACTGTTTATAGCTCACGTTACGTTCAGTCTGCCTTACGTTATTCTTAATATTCTTCCGAAACTGAAGCAAACTGACCCGAACCTTGCCGAAGCGGCACAGGATTTAGGCTGTACGCCCACCAAAGCGATTATGAAGGTTATTCTTCCCGCAATCAAGCCGGGTATTGTGTCAGGATTTCTTATGGCGTTTACTCTTTCGCTGGATGATTTTATCATCAGCTATTTTGTAAGCGGTCCTAAATTCCAGACGCTTCCCATCAGAATTTACTCCATGACCAAAAAGAGAGTTACGCCGGATATGTACGCTCTTTCGACAATTATATTTGTTGTTATTCTGGTTCTTCTTATTATCGTTAATCTTTCTGATTTAAAAGACGATACAAAGAATAAACGGAAAAAGGGGGCGGAAGCATGAAAAAATTACTTTGCTTTGTTTTTTCCGCCATGCTTGCCGTTTCCTGCACTCTGCCTGTCTTTGCGGCGGATAAAAAAAACTATGAACATCTTAAGGGTACTGAAATCAATGTGTACAACTGGGGTGAGTATATCTCCGACGGAGCAGATGACACTTTGGACGTTAACGCTCAGTTTGAAAAAGAAACAGGCATCAAGGTAAATTACACAACCTTTGACTCAAACGAGAATATGTATAACAAGCTCAAAGGCGGCGGAGCAAATTATGACATTGTCATTCCGTCAGACTATATGATTGCCCGTCTTATTGAGGAAAGGCTTGTTCAGAAAATTGATTTTTCAAATATTCCCAATTATGAGAATATTATGGATAAATACAAAGACCTCTATTTTGACCCCACTAATGAGTATTCCGTACCTTATAACGTAGGCATGGTAGGTGTTATTTACAATACCAAAAAGGTTGAGGGTACGCCGGACAGCTGGGAGCTTTTATGGGATAAAAAATACAAAGGTCAGATAATGAACTTCAACAATCCCCGTGACGCTTTCGCGGTTGCGCAGTTCAAGCTCGGTATTGACATCAACACAACCGATGTAAGTGAGTGGGAACGCGCGTATGACGAGCTTAAAAGGCAGAAGCCGCTTGTTCAGTCGTATGTTATGGATGAGGTATTTAACAAAATGGAAAGCGGAGAGGCTGCAATCGCACCGTATTACGCCGGCGACTTCCTGACAATGTACGACAATAATCCCGACCTCGGATTCTTTTATCCCAAAGAGGGTATGAATATTTTTGTGGATTCCGTCTGTATTCCGTCAAGCTCGCAGAATAAAGAAGCAGCGGAGCTTTATATCAACTTCCTTCTTCGTGAAGATGTTGCGCTGGCGAACGCCGAATATATCTGTTATGCTACCCCAAATAAAAAGGTGCTTGAGAATGAGGATTATTCGCTGAAAGATGAAGAAATACTTTATCCCCAAAATCAGGATGAACTGATTACAGAGTATTTCCATAATCTTGACCCGCAGACGCAGCTTGTTATGACTTCTCTGTGGGATAACCTTAAAATTGACGGCAACGAGATAACAAGCGTTTATGTCGGACTTATATCATTCGCTGTAATTGCCGCAGTTATTATAATAATTACAACACTCAG
>JAZLLB010000090.1:0-11776 GCA_045597925.1 Acutalibacteraceae bacterium | reverse complement strand
ATTTCATATTCCAGCTTGACTATTCTTTCCTGCGCTCCGAGAACCTTTGATTCAAGCTCCTTAAGCTCCTGTGTAATATATCTCTCACAATTCGCAAGAGTCTGTTTTCTTATGTATTCCTCAGGGACAAGCTCCTTAAATGAATTGGGAACCTCTATATAATAGCCGAAAACCCTGTTATATCCGATTTTCAGCTTCTTAATGCCTGTTTTCTCCTGCTCGTCCATCTGCACCTTTGCGATATAGCCTTTTCCGTTCACGACTATATCTCTCAGAGAATCAAGCTCATTATTGAATCCGTCTTTTATCATTCCGCCCTCACGCACTGTGAACGGCGGGTCTTCGCAGATTGAGCTTTCGATAAGCCCGTCGATATCCGAAAGCGGGTCAAGCGAAGCGTTCAGCTCCTTCAGAAGCTCACATTCAAATTCACTCAGAGCCTCCTTAAGAGCGGGGATATTTTTCACTGCCGCCGACAGAGCGCGCAGCTCCTTAGCGTTGGCGGTTTCATAAACAATTCTGGCCATCAGTCTTTCCATATCCACAATTGACGATAAGGATTCCTGAATCGTATCAAGTATAATGGGGTTTTCCGTAATTTCGGCAAGAGCGTGATGCCTTTTTTCTATTTTCGGAAGACTCACAAGCGGCTGTTCAATCCATGAACGGATAAGGCGCTTACCCATAGCGGTTCTGGTTTTGTCAAGTACCCAGAGAAGCGTACCTTTTTTCTCACGGCTGCGCATAGTCTCTGTCAGTTCAAGATTTCTTCTTGAGGAAACATCAATCTTCATAAACTGAGATTCGCTGTAAAACTCGACGGAACGGATATTGTCTATTGAGCTTTTCTGTACATCGTGAAGATATCTGAGCGTTGCCCCGAGAGCGCACACCGCCTCTTCACCCGAGATTCCCGTATCCTCAATTCTTTCCGCCCGGAAATGCGAAAGCACTGTTTCAAGATTTCTGTCGTAATCAAGATTTTCCTCACCGATTGCGTCAGCCATACAGTTGAGGCGATTTGTGATAAACTCCCTTAGCTTTTTGCTTTTTGCCGCCTGCTCGCTGTAAAGAATTTCCGACGGCATAAATCTTCCGAGTTCGTTGACCGTTTTTGACTGAACGTCCTTCGAATCGATATACGTAAGATGAACCGAACCTGTTGAAACATCCGCGAAGCATATGCCGGCCTGATTGCCGTTGAGCACAATACAGGCAAGGTAGTTGTTTTTCGCCTCGTCAAGCATACTGCTTTCAATAACCGTTCCGGGTGTTACAATTCTGATTACCTCACGTTTAACAATTCCTTTCGCAGTCGCCGGGTCTTCCATCTGCTCACATATAGCCACCTTGTAGCCCTTGGCAACGAGCCTCGCGATATAACCGTCAACACTGTGGAACGGAACACCGCACATCGGCGCGCGCTCGTTCATTCCGCAGTCTCTTCCCGTAAGTACAAGCTCCAGCTCCCGTGAGGCTGTTTTGGCGTCATCAAAAAACATTTCGTAAAAATCGCCCAAACGATACATCAGAATGGTGTCGGGATATTCTTTTTTTGTTTCAAGATACTGCCGCATCATCGGCGTCATTTCAGCCATTTTTACACTTCCCGATTAATTATTACTGTTTTTCCGCACATCCGCCGCATGACGAACAGTCGCCGGAACAGCCTGAGTTGTATTCGCAGGTTTCGGAGTCTTCGCCCTGAGCGCAAAGTGAAAGAATTCCCGTAATCCGCTTCATGAGAACGTCAAGCTCTTCCTTGGCTTTTTCAAAATTTTTCATGTTGGAATTAGCCATAACCTGCTTGTAAACCTCGCTGAACTCCTTGTCATAAGCCTGAAGCTTCTCTTCGTCCGCATCATCTTTCGCAGCCTCATGCTGATACGACATATGAATAAGCTGGATTTTATTTATAAGCTCGTTAAGTTCATCATCCTGCTCGTTTATATCCTTTGCTTTATGAAAATTGATGTACGCTTCTTCTTTCTGAATTGCCGCGCCCAGCTGTCTTGTAAGTTCGATAATATCCATTTTAATTTCTCCTGTCAGATTTATTATTTGTCAGTTTATTTTTCAAGCTCGCCTCTGACTATCCATGTCAGCGGTTCCGTAACCTTAACATCGCAGAAATTTCCGATTGATTCGCCGTTGTCTGTATCGGGAAATTCTATCATAACATTTCCGCCCGTTCGACCGTTATACACGCCGTCTTTCGCGTATCCCTCGCACAGAACTCTGTATGTTTTGCCCTTCATAAGAGCCGT
The DNA here is from genome assembly GCA_045597925.1 of Acutalibacteraceae bacterium. Taxonomy (GTDB): domain Bacteria; phylum Bacillota; class Clostridia; order Oscillospirales; family Acutalibacteraceae; genus CAG-488. The sequence goes on along the minus strand of JAZLLB010000090.1, from coordinate 9,509 downwards.
TCTTTTGCCCGCTATGCTTTCCTGCAAATCACAAAGTTCCTTAAACCATTTTCCTTTTTCCTCTCTTGAAACCGGGTCAGGCATTTTTGCCGCTCTTGTGCCGTCACGCGGCGAAAAAATAAATGTGTAAAGCGACGTGAATTTTGCTTTTTCTATAAGGTCGAGAGTATCTTTGAATTCCTCATATGTTTCGCCGGGAAAACCGACTATAATATCGCTCGTCAGCGAAATATCAGGCATAACCTTTCTGGCGTATTCAACGAGTGAAAGATATTTTTCTCTCGTATATCCCCTGTTCATCTCTTTAAGGACACGGTTGTTTCCGCTCTGAAACGGCAGATGAAAATGCCTTGCCGCTTTTTTGCACTGAGCCATGGCGTCGAGCAGCTCCTCAGTGCAGTCCTTGGGGTGAGACGTCATAAATCGTATTATGAAATCACCCTCAAGGTCGTTTATCATTTTCAGCAGCTTCGCGAAATTTATATCTCTGTCAAGAGTTTTTCCGTAAGAATTAACATTCTGACCGAGCAGCGTTATATCTTTACAGCCCGCCGCGATAAGCTCCTTCGCTTCGGCAATAATATCTTCGGGCTCGCGGCTTCTTTCACGTCCTCTGACGTAAGGCACGATACAGTAACTGCAGAAATTATTGCAGCCGTACATTATAGGCAGCCATCCCTTTATATTTCCGTCACGGTGAACGGGAAGATTTTCGGCAATCACTCCGTCACTTTCAGGTGATGAAAAAACTCTTTTGCCCGAACGAATCACATTATATAAAAGCTCAGGCAGCTTATGGATAACATGGGTTCCGAAAACAAGATTGACATAAGGATAGCTCTTTTTTATTTTCGCGGCAACCTTTTCCTGCTGCATCATGCAGCCGCAAAGAGCAATTATCATATCAGGTCTGTCTTTTTTTATATTCTTCAAAGCACCCACATTGCCGTATATTCTGTCCTCCGCGTGTTCTCTTATTGCGCAGGTATTATAAAGCACAAGGTCAGCCTCGTTCACATCATCTGTAAAGCTGTATCCGCATTTTTCAAGCAGACCTTTAATCCGTTCACCGTCAGAAACATTGCCCTGACAGCCGTATGTATGTACAAAAGCCACAGGCGTTTTTTCGGGATATTTCGCGTTCAGAACAGAGCTTGCGAGAGCGGCGTATTCCTTTTGCTTTTCAATTTCCTCATTCGAAACCTGAAAATTTTTAACAACGGTTTTATCGCTCAAAAGCGACACCTCTCTTTATAAACTTTAGCTAATGTATTATACATTATATCTGCAAATATTGCAATAGAAAACTGCAACAAAAACGACACCTCCTGGAAGGATTTTTGTGCATAAAAGCAATTGCGGTCTCAGCGGTATATTTCTATGGCTTTTTCTTTGTTTCGGATAACTACATGGTTTTCCCCGCGCACATATTCCCCATCAAGAGTCCACGGGATTTTCTCATCAAAAAACAATTCTATTTTCTTTCCCTGCGTGAAAATAATGCAGTCGCTCAAATCATAATTAACAGCCTTTGCAGCGATAAGCGTATTGCGCCAGCGTCTGAAAGTTTTCGGATTTTTTACCAGCATTATTTCAAAAATCCCGTCTGAAAGGTCAACGATGTTCATGTCCATTCTCAATACGCCGGCAACCGATGTTGAATTGCTCACCGAGCCGTACACATAATCGTCCTCATATTCTCTGCCGTCAACAATCACCCTCGCGTGAATGGGCTTTATCTCTTTAACGCAGCTGACCGCTTCAAGCAGATAAGCCATAAAGCCCAGAGAATTCTTTTTGCTCTGCGGAGTGCAGTATGACACTCTTGTAAACGCGCCGAATGATGAAATATACGAAAAATATCTGTCAGCATTAAATAATCCCACATCATGCGGCTGAGCGTCACCGCCTATTATAATTTCAATCGCCCTGCGGGTGCTGTTGGGGATTTTCAGTGCCTTTGCCAGGTCATTCGTAGTACCCGACGGAATATATCCCATGGGTATTTTCGTTCCCGACCTCATTATTCCGTTAACCGTCTCACTGAATGTTCCGTCACCGCCGCGGCAGATAATCATATCATAATTTTCAGCCATAGTTTCGGCAAGCCTGACAGCGTCTCCTCTTGCGGTTGTTGAATACATCGTAGGTGCGATGCCGGATGTGCTCAATTTTGTTAAATCAAGAACCTGCGAGCGTACACGGATTCTTCCCGCCCTGGGATTCACTATTACAAGTGCTTTTTTTGTTTCAGACGTATGCATTTTGCGCCTCCGCATTAAAAATTTTCTGCCAGATTTTTATTGAACATGAAAAAAATTTAAAGATTTTTTTATTAAAACCATGGAAAGATAAAATCAAAAACCTTTCAGGAGTGATACTATGTCAGTGATTCAGCTTCCGCATAAAATTTACAGCGGAATTGATGCTTTTGATAAAATATTTGATAAAGATTTTGAAAGTGTTCTGATTATTTCAGACGGTATACTTTCACAGAAAAGCGGAACGCTTTTTAAGCTCAAGCGCAAACTTGACGCGCTTCTCACCCGCAGTGAGGTTATCGTGGAAGAGGACGTATACGAAATGTTTGAAAAGGCGAAAAAATACGCCGAAACTTATCTGCCTGAAGCTGTTATAGCTATAGGCAGCGGCAAGGTTCAGGACTGCGGCTGCGCCGTATCAAAGCTTTGTGAAATACCGCTCATATCTGTTGTTGAAACCCTGCCCACAGCTCTCACCGAATTTGATACGCTGGATTTATTTTTATATAAAAACGCGGCGGAAATCTGCATAATAGACCCTCTGTTTATAACTCAGTCAGAATCTGAAAAAATCGCTTATGAGGCACTCGGCACAGCTTGTCTTGCGCTTGAAAGCTCCGTTGTATGCCGTGACAGATATATAAAAGAGCTGGCAAAGGAAGCATTCAGCGAAATATATAAAAATATCATGCCCGCATACAGAGGTGAAATTTCAGCAAGAGAAAATCTCTGCTGCGCCATGTACTCGGCATATATCGCTTTCGTTAACAGCTTTGATTATTCGTGGGAATCAGTATCGTTCAGAATCTCATCTTTTTTTTCGAAATGGAACAGTGACAGAATCAGCTCTCTCGCAGTGTGCATAACTAATCTTTCTGAGCTTTTTTTTGAAAAATATCCGAATGAATTCACCTCACTCGCCGAGGATCTTCAGTTGACTCCGCTCAAGGAAATCGCGCCGTCATTTTTAGTTGAAGAAATAAGAAGAATCCAGGCGACGCTCTCTATTCCGTTTGCGATGAGGAATTTCATGATTGACGAAGATGATTTTATTTCATCCTGTAACGCCCTTTCGGAAGATGAAAAAGATATTTCAGCCAAATGTTTTTACGGAAATGTTACTTTCATCAAGTTATAGTAATTGACTTTGCTTAAATATGATGATATAATGTAAAAAGATTAATTTAAGGATGTGCTTATTGTGAGCAATACTAAAAAGATTGTATGCATAATTTTAGCTTTCTCTGTTATTTTCGGAACGTTTGCAGGGTATTCTTCCGCTTCCGCCAAAAGTATAAACGGTTTAAAAATTCTTACTCTGCCCGACAAGACCGAATTTGTGAAAGGCAACGACTGGATATACGGTCTGTGGGATCTCAGCGAATCCGGCAGCGGCGTAATTTCCGTTCCTTCATCGAAAATAAGCTTTACTCACAATCCGTGCGGAGGCAGCTATCCTGAAAGAGGCATGATTGACATGACCGGACTTTCAATAGAAATTTCATATTCAGACGGAACAACTTCTGTTGTAAAATACACTGAGTCAATAGGTAAAAGCGGTTCTGTCCGTTCCAATATTCTCGCTTCTCCGAAAAGCGGAAAGGAATTTTTCGTTGGCGAAAATATAATAGAGGTTTATCTTTCCGAAGCCCCGAAATATTACGATTCATATACAATAAAAATTGTTGAATCATCTCAGGAAAAGTCCATAGTTAAGCTCTCGAGCAAAACAGCTGTTATCGACAGTAACAGCGGGTACATAACCGTATCTCAGTCCGGCCTTACCAAAAAACTGCTTGAAAATGAAATTTTTGATTTCGGCGATGCCGAGGCAACATTCGACAAAGCAGGCAAGACTTTCAGATTTTACGGAACAGGCTCAACCGTAAGCGTAAAATATCCTGACGGAACGGCTGATAACTTTACAATAATTTTGCCCGGTGATATCGACGGAAACGGTATCATCAATTATGACGATGTCGGTATTGCCAACAAAGCGACAATGGACAACAGCATTCTGACAAAAGAGCAAAAAGCGGCCGCTGACATTGACAAAATGTCAAAAATCACTGTCAATGATGTATCGCTAATCATTAAATTGATTGAAAACTGAACGTAAAATATAATCAGTGCGGAGGATTTTCTCATGAAAAAAACAGTTTCTTTGATTTTATCAGCAGTTATTCTTATCAGCGTATGCGGATTTAATTCATTTGCGGTGAAAAAAATTCAAAGCCTCAGAATTGTAACTATGCCGTCAAAAACAGAGTTTGTCAAAGACAAGGACTGGGTTTACGGATTGTGGAATATAAATGAATCAACAAAAACAGTCACAAAGATTGAATCAAGTAAAATCAGCTTCACTCATAACGCCGGCGGCGGTATTTACCCCGAAAGAGGTATGATTGACATGACCGGTCTCCAGCTTGAAGTAACTTACACAGACGGAACTAAAAGTACAATAGCATACAAAGAATCTTTAAACGCAACAGGATTTTACAGTGCGAATATTCTCGCTTCTCCGAAAGGCGGAAAGGATTACTTCATCGGCACAAACACCATAGAGGTGTATCTTGATGCCGACCATTCAAAGTATGCTTCGTATGATATCAAAATTACAGGCGACGGAACGAATCCGCCATCACTCTCTAAAGGAGACATTGACGGTAACGGCGCAATTAATTCAGGCGACGCGCTTTTGGTTCTTCAGCATTCCGTCAAGCTTATCACTCTTAACTCCAGCCAGCAAAAAGCCGCGGACATGAATAATGACAGCAAAATCAACAGCTCTGATGCTCTTGCCATTCTCATGATAGCAGTAAACAAAAAATAAAATATCCGTCCGTAATGAAGACTCTGACTTATCCCCTGTCAGAGTCTTCTTTTGCGTTAAATGAAACAGTCGCCGTGTTCACAGTGCCTTTTTGAATAGCATGATTCCGCTTTAATATATCCGAAGCCATAACAGCACAGCTTTGTGAATAGTAACTCCACGCGTAAAACGCAGGTATCACCGTTATGCTTACCGCAATCCACGGCAAAAAGCTGATTTTAAGGAGCGCGGCTTTTTTTATACTGTCAGACATATACTCTCTGCTTTTTATAAAAACCTCTCTGTTCTTCATTGAAGGGTGGGAAGCCTTGATATACGGCACAAGAAAATATCTCTGCAAAAAGAAATAAAGAAATCCCATACCCGTTATCATCAGCACTGTTCCCCCAGCGAGCCACGCAGCAAAAAGATTGAACTCTACTCCTCCGTTCACAGCGATAACCACCGCAGCAGCTGCAACAGCCGCGCCCGGTGAAATAAAAGCGGCTGTCCACACTGCTTTTCTGAAAAAAAGCGAAATATAAAGCCGGCTGCATTCCGCCGCTTTTGAAGGCTTCAGCCAGTAAGCGGCTCTCGCACCACGTTTTTTTCTTTTATAAAACAGAAACCATGCATCGCTGCCGGTTTTGAACGATGAAAAATATCCTGTACCTAAAATAAATACGGCAGAAAGCAGCGCAACCGTCAGAACCGGATTCCCTGCGAGAAAAAAATCAATAAAAAAAGGCAGAAGTGAAAACAGTACTATCCCCGCTGAAAGAAGTATAAGAAAGCGGGAGCTGTTTTTCACACTGCCTTTAATAATTTTTCTGCTGCTTTTTTTAATCTGAGAAATTTTCATAACATCAACCCAATCATATGTTTTCACTATTATGATTGGCTGTATTTTTTACATTTATTCACTTTTCGGCTGTACCTGAGGGAAATCAAACCCCTGCATAAATCCGCCCTGTTCCAGTGAACTGATATCTCCGCCGATTACAGCACCGTCAAATACAATTATATTTGCCCTGATGCAGCTGTTTTCCGACTCATAACCGGGATAATTTTCAACCGCGTAAGTCCATTTTTTAGCGGTTTTTCCTGCGTAAACCGCTAAATCCATATTTTGAGAAAGCTGAATTTTATTATATTTCTCATACGTTTCATCAAATTCGGCGGGAATCATTATTTCTTCAACCTGGACGGGGTCTTCATCTATTTCCCACCCGAACTGAGATAAAAACGCAATCCGCTCATCCGCGGTCGAAGCCTTCAGCGAAATCCCTGAATCATCTGTTACGGGTAAATCGCTGTTTCTGGTCAGAAAAAGTCCCAGTGCAATAGCCACCAAAAGCACAGCCATAAGAATTACTCTTTTTTTATTTGCTCTTAATGAAAAAACGAACATAAATTACACCTCCACGGATAATAATTTATATTCGCATTCCGATTGAATTATTCATCTTATTTTCATAAGTACCGGCATTATGCCCTGCGGCGTTAAATCAACCACGGCGTAGCTGCCCTCACGCACGCTTCCAGGATTTATTAACCACAAACCGTCTTCATAATATGTAACAGGAATGTGGGTATGACCATATAATGCAATGTGAGCGCGGCTGTCTCTTGCACGCATTTTAAGATTTTCATCGCCGTATTTCACATTTTCCGCATATCCGTGAGTGCAGTATATTGTGTACCCTTTTTCCTGCGTTACAATGAAAGCCGGCAGAGTGCTGCCCCAGTCGCAGTTTCCGCGAACGGATATGCACGGCTTATCCGTATGGCAAAGCGCCATGTCGTTTTCTCCGTCTCCCAAAAATATAATGAGCTCCGCAGACGGCTGCTGTTCAATTGCCTTGCGTATATTATAACTGCTGCCGTGAGAATCGGAAATAACAAGTATTCGCATTCATAAGCCCCCGAAAAAAATAATATATATATTATAACACCACGGAGGTGAAATGTAAATGAATCAGTCAGCTGATTTTTTATCCGGCTTTGCGTCAAAAAGCGAAAGCGAACAGAAAAAAGCCGCCGCAAATCTTCTTTCGGGAATGGCTCCCGAGCAGGCGGCGAAAATTAAAAATATTCTAAATGATGAACAAAAAATCAAGCAGCTCCTTTCAACTCCTCAGGCACAGCAGCTTATGGAAAAGCTCAGAGGTAACGGTAATGGACAGCATAAATGATATTCTTTCATCACTGACGCCTGATGACATAGCATCTTTAAAATCAATGGCCGAGTCGCTTTTTCACTCCGAATCCGAAGGCGGATATGAAAAAGAGTGTCCGAACGCGGAAAACGAGGGATTCGGCGGTTTTCTTTCGCCTGATATGATTTTAAAAATATCGTCTGTTATGAATATAATGAACTCTGCCGGCAATGAAAAATACCGCCTTATTGAAGCTCTGAAGCCAAACCTGAGCCTGAGACGCCGCAAGAAAGCAGATGAAGCAATGCAGATATTGAAAATTCTTGAAATACTTCCGCTGATAGCCGAATTAAATAAAAGCGGTGATAAAGATACGTAACTACAGCCTTGAATTTGTACCCGGCGAGAACACGGAGTCCCCTTGCCCTTCCGCCGCGAAAAAATCTTCACCATCCGGATTTTTAAACAGGCTTCTGCAAGACAGAGATACGGTGCTTGTACTTATGCTTATCCTGCTGCTTTATTCCGACGGCTGTGATAAAATTCTGATTTTCGCACTGGTTTATATCATCTCTTGACACATGGTATATAATAAAGACAATAATAAAACAGGAGGATGTAAAATGACATATATTTATGAAACAAAAGGTACCTGCTCATCTGAAATTGAAATTGAGCTTGAGGGCAATATAATAAAAAAAGTGAAATTTTACGGCGGCTGCAACGGAAATCTTCAAGGCATTTCAAAGCTGGTTGAAGGAATGACAGTTGAGCAGGTCAGCGAAAAGTTTTCCGGAATAAGATGCGGATTTAAAAGGACATCCTGCCCCGACCAGCTCGCGCAGGCGGTAACAGAAGCATATAACGCGCAAAAATGAACAGATAAAGCACTATCGGCAAATTGTCAATAGTGCTTTAATTTTATTTACCCTATTTCGTTATAATACACCGAAAGAACGGTTTCATAAAATTCTTTTTCGTCAATGTAATATTCCGAATATCCGTCTTCACCTGATATCATTTTTCCCGGAACCGAGACGTGACCGAATTCACTTGTTCCGACAGTCATAAATCTTGAAGCTATATAAGACGCGTTTGATAAATCAATATCGGTAAACGAATATTTCATAGCAAGATTATATATATTCGTTATCATTGACGGCTTTTTTAATGCCTGCGATACCGCTGTTTTTGTAAACTCTCTGACATATTTCAGCTGGTGATTCATACGGACAAGGTTTGAATCAACCTTTGAGGTGTCACGAGCCCGCACAAAGTTCATCGCATTTTCCCCCATCAGATGAATAGGCTCGCCGGCAATAAAAATATCTGCAAAGCTGTCTTCCGGAACAACGGTAACGCCGCCGACAGCGTCATTAATCGGGGCAATGCCCGCAAGATCAAGTGCCGCATATCGGTGAATCGGCAAACCGAACATGATTTTCTGAACGCTCGAGATTACGTTTTCACAGCTGGTTTTGCCTCCGTCGCCATACGCATAAGAAAGGCAGACCTGAGTTTTTTCTGTTCTGAGGAAAGAGCCGTCACGGGCGTAAACATCAATTTCAGCAACCGTATCTCTGGGAATGGGAATAATAGTCGCCTGACCAGTCACCGTATTAAATGCGATTACCATTATGGTATCTGCCTGACCGGCCGCGCCGACCACGCCGTTCTGATTGATTTCCTCTTTATCAACACCGAGACAGGCTATCGATGTAATATCTTCATTCAGGCGGTAAAGCTTCCCGTTATATTTAACAGTCTTTCCGTCATCGTCAGTCTCCGCATCCGCGATAACTTCAATTTCCGCATCATTGTAATCAAGCATATCCTTTTTACCGGTGGCAATCATAATCATAAGCGCTACAGCCGCGACAAGAATCAGTGAGAAAAAGAACAAAAATATGCCGAGGATTATCCTCAGAGGCTTATTTTTTTTCTTCTTTTTTTTCGCCCCGCTCACCGCCGCGGCGGAAACAGCAGCTGCCGTTCCGGCGGTAAAATTTATATCATCATTTTCTTCTGAATCAGAGAATTTTTCACCGAGATTTTTTATTTTTTCTTCAATTTTTTCCTGTTCTTCCGATGAAGTTTCCGAATAGTAATAATTATTTTTTGAAGACGATGATGAACCATGCGATTTGTGGTGGCTTGAGCTGCTGTGATGACTTGAGCCGCTGTGATGACTTGAGCCGCTGTGATGACTTGAGCCGCTGTGATGACTTGAGCCGCTGTGATGACTTGAGCCGCTGTGATGACTTGAGCCGCTGTGAT
>JAZLLB010000089.1:0-3429 GCA_045597925.1 Acutalibacteraceae bacterium | reverse complement strand
AATGCAGGAGGAATAAAACAAACAAATACATGGTTTCCTGCATATTATGCATGGGGATACGGTTACAATAAATTAGGCGTTTATTGCTGGTGCTATTGTTATTACTATTCTTATAACTGGTCATTTGTAAAGAATTTATATGGATTTATAGGACAATCAAAATATACATACTGTTGGGGTGGTTTGGGAATAAGACAATACTATGGTGATGATTATTATGTTAAATCTCAAATAGTGAATTTGGCAAACAAATTATCTGTTGGGGACATAATATTTTATGCTTCAGATTGGTCTTGTGAAGAATTATATCATGTTGCAATAGTGACTGAGATTTTTAAAGATTCGAAAGCAAAGCCATATGATATTGCAATTTCTGCTCATACTATAAATCGAAGAAACACCAAATTATCAACTGTAATAAAAAAGGATAAAGACCAAAAAATACGAGGTATAGCATTTTTAAAAATAAAAAAAGGAGCGGTTTAATATGACTGTAAGGAAAATAACAAGACGAATACTGTATGGCATTTTGTGTATTTTCCTTGTTTTGTGTATGGTTACCCTTTTAATTTTTATTTTCCCCGTTACATTTAAAAAAGAATCGGGTTTAACGCTGACCGCCACAGATATACACTATGACGAATTGGGAGACTCTTGGTTTCATGAAGAAACAATTGATAACAGTTCTTCATCAAGCATATTTTATGAAATATATGATTCTGAATTATCTGCTTTGGATTATTTAAAAGTAAACAAACAAAAAGATGATTTCAAAGAATATACTGTTTCAATCAAATTTAAAAATGATACAGAGCGGACATTTGGCTATTTTTCGGTTAAATCAAAAACCAATCGTGATATTGTTGTCGCAAACAGTTTGCGGAATAATGATATTATTTATATTGCTCCGAATAGTGAAGATTCGGTAGGTGTAATCGTTTATGCACGCAACAGTGTTGATGAACAAAGTGTAATTGATTTTTGCAAAGAAAATATAAAATTTACTTACGTTGATATTACACATGCGCCTGAAACAGGATATTTAACCTACCTTTTGCTTGTGTTGAAAAGTAAAACTTTTTGTTACAGTATTCCGATAAATCAATAAAAGAAAAGACGATGATTCCAAACCGCTGAAAAAGTAAGGTTTTAAGCGGTCTGAAAAGTCCAAATGTTGCCAATGTATCGTTTTCCAGTTTCGCAAAAATGGTTGGGAGAAATGTTAGCATTAGTTTTACAAAACAAAAAGTAAAAGATTTGATTTTTAATAAGTTTTCAGTTTACCGTTGGATAGATACTTTAACTTCTCCCGGTACTTTACTGGCTAATATTTTTGATATAATTGACGGTTCGTGGAATGGACAAATTTCAATAAAAACGAGGTAAAATGTTATGTTGATAACATTTGAAAACAAACTTGCTTTGCAAAATATAATTTGTAACAATTGTATTTTGAAACCGAATGAATCAATAAATATTGATATTAGGGATGACGAGGAAATTACCGTAGGTGTTTTTCAAAAAAGCAAAGTTAAAATGTCATTATTAAATCTTTGGCTTGGTTCGTTGAATGTGGACAACATTTACACTTGTATTGAATGTGATGCAATTTTTGCTTTGCCGCGGAACAGGCAATTCAACAAAATAACATTTCGTGAAAACAAAATACATTTAGATAACAATGTATTTTACAGAGCGGTTTCCGTTTATATAAACGATGATGCTTATAACGACAATGTTACATACTGCATCAAAGACTGCAAAAAAATAAAAAGAAAATTCAACTTTGTTATGTTCTTTATAGCAAGTGCTTTCCCTTTGCTTGTATTGGGGGCGGCTGAGATGCTCAGGAAACCAAATGCCGAACTCGGCATTTGCCTTGCAATTTTGTTCTTTATCGCTTTTGTTCCGGCAATGAGGCAAATAAAAAAATTTAACAAAATTTGGTCTGATGAAAATGCAAAAATCTATTTATTAAAGCCGTTAAGTGAACGAACCCCGAAAGATATTTATGAAAACTTTATAACCGAAATGGTTTCAGAGAACGGTTCTTCACACAAAATCGGAATACTCAAAATTGTAAAAAAACTTTTTTTCGACTGATTCGACATTAACTGAAATACAAGCGGATGTTTCTGTAATTTGGCGTAATTCTTCAAACCTGCACGTTTATTTGTTTCAGAAGTGGAAAATCTCACAGGAATTAATTGGAAATAATCGGTCATAACCGCAAACGGAATAAAGCTCTGCACGGAGAATGTTTCCGACTGGTTCGGCAGAGCATACACCGCAAATGTTACGGCAAAAAAGAACATTAACAATGTTGAAACCGAAACCGCATCAATCACGAGTTCGTTTAATTACTGTTCAAACGGTGAAAATGTTACAACAAATCTTGTAAGCTCGCTCAGCCAGAGCATTTCCGGCATAAACGGCAGCCGCACCGTGAATTATAACTACGGTTATGATGCTTCGGGCAGAATTACATCCGTAAACGGCACCGCTTATACTTATGACGAGGCAGGTCAGCTCAAAACCGTTACATATCCCGGCGGCTCTGAAAGCTATGCTTACGACAGCAACGGCAACATTACTGCCAAAACCGTAACCTCATCGGGTCAGGCGCTCGGTGATGTAACCGAAACCCACACTTTTGTTTATGACGGCAACCTGTGGGAAGACCGCCTTGTGAGCTTTGACGGGCAGCAAATAAGCTACGATGCCATAGGCAACCCGGTAACATACCTCGGCGCGGCGCTGACCTGGCGCGGGCGCGAGCTTACAAGCTACACCAAGGGCGGCAAGAGTATAGAATACACCTACGATGTTGACGGGATGCGGTACAACAAGACCGTGAAAACAAACGGTGTTGTTACTGCCGAATACGATTATGTGTATTCCGACGGCAAGTTAATTGCCGTAACCTGCACACAGAACAACCGTTCCGACACCGCGCGGTTTATATACGACGAATGCGGCGAAGTGCGCGGCTTTATTTACAACGGCACAACTGCGTATTTGTACCTGAAAAATCTGCAGGGCGATGTAACTGCGCTTGTGAGCGACAGCGGCGAAATTGTAATGACTTACACATACGATGCGTGGGGAGCGGTTTCCTATTCCGTATCGACTATGCAGAACATGCAGCTCGCCGCCTCGCTTTACAATGTAAATCCGTTCACCTACCGCGGTTATTGCTACGATGACGATATAGGGATGTATTACCTGCAATCAAGATATTACGACCCGCAGATATGCCGCTCCATACACGCGGACAGCACCGACTACCTCGGCGCAACAGGTACAGTTCTTTCGTACAATCTTTTTGCGTATTGTGAAAATGATGCGGTGAATTGTGTGGATGAGAGTGGGAGCTCATTAAGTGATGTTAAAGAAATATTAAATAAACTAAAAAAAGCATTCAAAACG
>JAZLLB010000088.1:0-2918 GCA_045597925.1 Acutalibacteraceae bacterium | reverse complement strand
TTTGCATCATCAATATTTGTATCAATGAAGTTCTCGGTAATCTCTTTCTTTGTAAGCTCCGTCTTAAGTCCGGTTATCTGATGATTGGAAGCAATCTTGGTTGTGCTGCCTTCCTTTGCCTTGAAGTACTCAGAGGGCTTAAGCGTAAGAGCATCTATCGCGGCTCTCAGTAAACCTGCCTGCTCATCTATAAGAGACTGGTCGGTAATCTTCAGACTGCCGTTGTCAGCTTTCCAATCGGATACCGATGTATACACACCGTATGCGCTATCATAATTGCTGTAAAGCGAAGAGTCAATTGCAAGAAACTCATCAATAACCGCTATGAGCGCTGAATAGTCCGCTTCCTTAACCGCAAGCAAAGCGATCTTCTGGGCGAGGACCGCAACCATTGCATCAAGTTCAGACTGATTTCTGATATCAACAGTACCTTTAAGGAATGTATCAATCAATGAAATCTGGTCGTTAACCGCCGCCTTTGATGTATCAGTATAAACCGTAAGATCAGCGGGAATCGTTTCCTTTGTCTGATTGTATTCTGCTGTGCTTACAGGCTTATACTTAAGAGCCTTTACCGCATTATTGATAGCGACCGCGTAACCGTCGACTTTTTCCTGATTATTTGCCTTAAGTCCTGTAATATAACCAAGTGCCTGATTAAGAGCAACCTTTGACGCATCTGTATAAACGGTAAGGTCAGCCGGAACAGATGCTTTGGCCGTGTTAACATCTGTGTAATCAGCTGCGGCAATTACAAGAAGAGAAACCGCAATGTTGATTTTAGAAGCATATTCGCTTACCTGAGACTGCTTCGTAATATCAAGATTCCACAACACAGCACCTATCTTTGAATCAAGATTAGCTATCGAATCAGCCGTATAATACGGATAACCGTGATGAGCCGCCGCGAATTCCTCGCTCAATGCTTTCTTACTGTTCGCCGCCTGGATTGCAGTATTAACAGCCGAATAATCGGCCTTTTTCATTTCGAGACCGTTAATTGCTTCAAGAATATCATCAGCATATCCGTCAACAACCGCCTGCTCACTTATCTTTTTCTGATAATCAACAGCACTGACCGCTTCAATAAGAGCACCGATCGTTTCATCGGTATAATTAACAGAAACAGAATCATCGAAATAAGCGTATGAACTCGTAACAATGCCATTAAGAACCGTATAATCAGCTTTATTTTCCACACGGGCTTCAAAAGCTGCGTTAATAGCTTCGGCGTAACCGTTAACCTGAGACTGCTTTGTAGAATCAAGATCCCATTTGACAGCACTGATTGCACCTTCCACAGATGACCAGTTTGAATAGAACGTCGCCGCCGTGAAGCCGTAAGAATCCTTATAGAGATTTGTTATTCTTTCGTCTTCAGCCTGAACTGAAGCAATCGCGGCTTCAACCGCAGAATAATCCGCGCTGTTCTTACGAAGTCGGCCGATTGCACTGTTAAGATTTCTGACCGCTACGTCGATATCAGCCTGACTTCTCGCGTCAAGTCCGTAAAGACCGACAAGCAGCTGATAAGCTTCATCAACCTCAGAAAGATCGTCATATATTCTTCTGTCCAGCTCGGCATATTTCTGTTGAGCCTGATCTGCCGCTGTATAGTCCGCATCTTTATATTCAGAATTACCGAGTGCATAGTTCAGCTCTTCAACAGCCGCATTAATATCATTTTGATATTCTATTGTTCTTGCTGGCGAATATAAATCATACAACACCGAATAAGCTTCTTCGATCGCTTCAAGAGATTCATCGGTAATATATAAAACCGTCGTTGAGGCTTTGAATGCGGCATATGCCGAAAGAGCGGCACGTGCATCCGTATAATCCGCATTCCTTTTCGAAAGCTGGTTAATTGCGCCCTGAAGAATGAGAGAATATCCGTCGACCACAGACTGCTCAGCCTTCGTTTTTGTTTTATACGGGTCAAGAATATAGGCCTCGGCAGTGTCATCATAAAAATATCCGCAGCCGTCAAGTGCTTCTGTCACCAAATTCCAGTTTGTGTAATACTCATCCGGTGTAAGCTCATACCCGTATATGATATCCTGCATAATACCGTTGATAATGTCAACCTTTTCTTCAACCAGAGTGTAATCGGCATCGGCAAATTTAAGTCCGTTGATTGCCGTCCTGATATTACCGCAGATTTTATCAAGCTTCGGCTGATAAAGAATGCTGTAGCCGGTCTCATACTGCGCCAGAGCAGTCTCAAGTGCAGCCCATGATGACGGGTCGTAATTATCTTTATTAAGAGCAGCGGCCTGATTGTAATAAAAATCAATTTCGGAATAGTCCGCCCCTGCAAGAACAAGATTATCATAGGTATTTGTCAGATTTCTGAGAGCCGAGGAAATATCGCCCGAAGTCGCGTTAGGTTTGTTGCAGACTTTCTGAGCCTCCGTATAAGCAACAGAAAACTCCGCCCATCCTGCTTTATAGTACCACGGCTGAGGATTATACCCTTTGAATGACTGGTTATTACTGCTGACATCTGTTATATACGGGCCTAAAACATCCGAATTTACAACGCTCTGAAGCTTACTGCGAAGCTCGCCCTTATCCACCTTAACAATTGTAAAAGAGTGTGAATGTCTTGCATAAACCTCATTCCAGTAACCGGGGGTATTGAAATCAAGAATTACGGTATATGTTCTGCTGGAGATTGAAGAACCTGAACCCCCGAACGGAACTGTAAAGTGAGAGCCGACCGCCGAAACACCATTCGCAGCAGCGGTTGTTTTAACCAGACCGAGCTCTGTTGTTGCACTACTGCTTGAAGCAGAACGATCCTCGTCATCGCTGTCTTCATAAGTTTCTATCTTCCCGATATACTCATATGTATTATTAACTTTAAGAGATGTCTTCTGGTCTGATTCGGAAGAACGCTGAGGCATAAAAGCCGT
>JAZLLB010000087.1:0-2281 GCA_045597925.1 Acutalibacteraceae bacterium | reverse complement strand
AAAAAATGAAGCAGTCCATGTTAAAAACCTATAAGAAAGAAATAATTGTATTTTACGTGCTTGCTGCCGTTTCGCTTGTCGTAGCTTCGTTCTTTGATTTGAAGATTGATATTTTTTTGAATCACCCTTCAAATCTTATTGCAAACTGGTTTGAACAGACAGGTGAAATGCCGGCGTCTCTTCTGATAACCATTGCATTGGCATTTATTCTTAAATGTGCAAATCCACGCTGGATGAAAATTGTTGCTGCTATTGGCTGCCTTGTTGCCGGTGCTTACTTCGGCAAGTGGTTTGGCGGACGTTTATTTGCAGATAACAATTTTCAAGATGCCTATGAAATAATTTTCGGTGTCGGTTTTGCTGCTGTTGTTATTTTTGTTATGCACTTCATAACAATACCCGAAAATGTAAGAAAGCCGCTGCTGATTATTGCATTTGTTGGTCTTGGAGTCTGTGGACTCGGTACGGGACTTACCAACCTTATGAAAATGCTGTGGGGCAGAGTTCGTTTCAGAAGTATGACGGCTCCTTATAGCGCCTTTACGCCCTGGTATATTCTCAACGGCAGTAACGGTAATCATTCATTCCCAAGCGGACACACCAACAGTGCCGGGTCAAGTTATCTGTTGATGCTTCTTCCGCTGGTGAGTGAGAAGTGCAGAAAGCACAAGACCGCTCTTTTTATGACAGCATTTATATATACATCCACTGTCGCTTTGACAAGACTTATTATGGGCGCTCACTATCTGAGTGATGTTACAATCGGCGGAACAATAGCCTTCACCAGCACATTGATCGGAATGGCATTTTATGAAAAATTTAGTGAAAAGCTCGGTGTCTGAAAAATATATGTTTTTATATTGTTAAATAACTGCCGTAAAAGTGATAAACAAATCGGTCTGTAGTGAAGCCTTTGTGCCTCGCTGCGGACCGATTTGTTTAAAATTAAGTATTTCTTTTTATGCGAAAAAGGCTTGAACTTGCAAACCGATATGGTAAAATATAATTATTCTGAAGACAATGGGAGAATTGATATGTTCAACGCAAATTACATCTTCAATCAGAAAATGACAGGTGAAAACCGTCTGCCTGCAAGAACGCTTACCATTCCTGCGGATAAGCCGGATATTACTCACAAAAACTGTGAAGAATCCGCGCGTATGCAGTGTCTTGACGGCGAATGGAGTTTTCTGTATCTCACCGAGGATGACGGGAAAGAATATCGAAGCAAAGATATTGATGACAGTCAGTGGGATAAAATTCCCGTTCCGTCCATGTGGCAGTATCTCGGTTACGGGAAATGCCTTTATCCCAATGTGCAGTACCCGTTTCCCTACGACCCGCCGTACATTCACGCGGACAATCCCGTCGGAATATACCGCTGTCATTTCAAGGTAAACCGTAAGGCTGAGAATACCGTTATACGTTTTCTCGGCGTTGATAATGCGTACTTTGTTTACCTTAACGGAGAATATGTGGGCTTTTCAAAAGGCAGCCGCATTGCCGCGGAGTTTGACATATCAGACTATCTCACCGACGGAGAAAACATTCTCACGGTCAAGGTTTATACATACTCCGACGCGTCGTATCTTGAAAACCAGGACATGCTGCTTGCATCGGGAATTTTCCGCAGTGTATGGCTTGTTTTTTCGGGGCGTGAGTCTTTGTGGGATTACACGGTTATTCCCGATAAAGAGGGATTTACCGTCAATACCGAGATGCGTACCTCGGGAAACAGCAGGCTTTCCGTCAGTCTGTTTTCAGCAGAGGGCAAGAAGCTCTTTGAAGTTGAGCATCCGTCAGCGCCCTCCGATACATTTCGCATAAATCTCGAAAAACCCATAGAATGGAATGCAGAGAATCCGTATCTTTACACTCTTGTTTTTACGGTTATTTCTGCGGATGCGGAGCCCGAAATTCACACAAAAAAGGTCGGCATATGCATTCCGTCAACAAAAGGAAACAAGTTCCTTATCAACGGCAAGCCCGTTTTTCTGAAAGGCGTAAACCGCCACGACAACAATCCGTTCACGGGCAGAGCAATTACGAACAAGCAGATTTACGACGAGCTTTGTGATATAAAGAGCTGTAATCTCAACGCAATTCGCTGTTCTCATTATCCGCGCCACCCGTATTTTTACGAGGCGGCTTCCGAGCTCGGATTATACGTCATGGACGAGGCGGACAACGAAACCCACGGCGCGCACGTTACAGGTGATCAGGGCGCTCTCAATAAAGACCCCGAGTGGTATTCCGCATTTTTCGACAGACTTTCAAGGAT
>JAZLLB010000086.1:0-3645 GCA_045597925.1 Acutalibacteraceae bacterium | reverse complement strand
GGGAGTAGCTGTCTTAACTGCTGTGCAAACGCCTCTCTTCTGGGGAGAATTCTGATCGGTCATAACATTCTTTTTAGAATTGAGTCCCTTAAGAAGTGCGGGTGCCTTAGCCTTCTTTTCCTGTGTTTCTCTGCCGTTTCTGACTAACTGATTAAAGGTTGGCAAACACAAACATCTCCTTTCTTCAAAAAATATATAGTCAAGGCAAAACGCTCTACCGTGCATTTTTCACGGTAAAGCCATTTTGCTTAACATACAGTATAGTATTTTACTATATAATCAATTTATTGTCAATAGCAAATCAAAGATTTTATTCAGAATCTACATTATAATCGAAGCTCGCGCGGTTAATCTGAACATCTGAATAGCAGCGCATACCTGTACCTGACGGTAATAGCTTACCGATAATAACATTCTCTTTAAGTCCCATAAGCGGGTCAACCTTACCTTTGATGGCCGCGTCGGTAAGAACTCTTGTTGTTTCCTGGAATGAAGCGGCTGAAAGGAATGACTCTGTTGCGAGAGAAGCCTTTGTAATACCCATAAGAGTCGGAGCTGCCTGAGCGAAAATAGGCTCACGGCCTTCCTCTTTCGCTTTTCTTTCGATTTCATCATTAATCGCATAAAGCTCAGATTTCTCAATCTGGATACCCGGAAGCAATCCTGAATCGCCGGGGTCGGTAATTTTAACCTTACGCATCATCTGACGTACGATAACCTCGATGTGCTTATCGTTGATATCAACGCCCTGTGTACGGTAGGTTATCTGAACCTCACGGATAAGGTAATCATGAACAGCATCAACACCTCTGATTGCGAGAATATCATGCGGGTTGGGCGCGCCGTCTGTAAGTGCCTGACCCTTTGTAACACTGTCGCCTTCCTCAACGATTTCACGGAAACCGTAAGGAATGAGATAAGCTCTTTCAGCTCCGTCATCACCTGTGACAACGATGTGACGGCTCTTTTTGATTTCACGGATTGAAACAACGCCGTCAATTTCAGCAAGAATCGCAAGTGACTTGGGCTTTCTCGCCTCAAACAGCTCTTCAACTCTGGGAAGACCCTGAGTGATATCGCCCGCGTCCTTGGCACCGCCCGTATGGAATGTTCTCATGGTAAGCTGTGTACCGGGTTCACCGATTGACTGAGCGGCGATAATGCCGACCGCTTCACCGACAGTAACGGCTTCGCCTGTCGCGAGGTTCGCGCCGTAGCACTTAATACATACGCCGTGGTCAGCCTTACAGGTAAGGAGAGAACGGATTGCTATACTGGGAATCTCCGTTTCGGGGAAGTTGCCCGCGTCAACCTTCTTCCGGAAGTCAGCCTTAACCTTTGTCGCAACTCTTTCGGCATCGGAATCAGTCATCATAACATCTTTGCTCTGAATAAGCTCTCCTGTTTCCTCGTCAACAAAATCGTTAAGAAGGAAACGTCCCGAGAGTCTTTCCTGAAGGTCAACTATCTTACGGTTGCCGTGGAAGATGTCATAAACCATAACACCTTCGGTGCAGCCGCAGTCTTCTTTATGAATAATACATTCCTGTGAAACATCTACAAGACGTCTGGTAAGATAACCTGAGTCAGCGGTACGAAGAGCGGTATCTGCAAGACCTTTACGCGCGCCGCGGGAAGAAATGAAGTATTCAAGGATATTAAGACCTTCACGGTAGTTAGCCTTGATGGGAACTTCGATTGTCTTACCTGCAGTGTTGGCGATAAGTCCGCGCATACCTGCCAGCTGACGAAGCTGTGAATCATTACCACGGGCACCGGAATCAAGCATCATGTTAATGGGATTGTATCTGTCAAAGTTAGCCTTGAGTTCATCGGCAACCTTCTTGGTGCAGTCTTCCCAGATTTCAATAACTCTGTCTGAACGCTCCGCGTCAGTGATAAGTCCTCTTGAATAGTTTCTGTTAACCTTATCAATTTTACTCTCCGCCTCGGCGATAAGTTCTGCCTTCTGAGGAGGAATTGTCGCATCGCATACGGCAACGGTGATACCGCTTCGTGTAGAGTATTTATAACCCTGAGCCTTGATTTTATCAAGCATCTCTGCGGCGATTGCGGTGCCGTGCTTGCGGATACATTTATCTATTATTTTACCGAGATTCTTCTTGCTTACGAGGAAGTCAATCTCGAGCTTGAACGCGTTTTCAGGGTCGCTTCTGTCAACAAAGCCCAAATCCTGAGGAATGGGATTATTGAAAATCACACGGCCGAGTGTTGTGGGAACGAGCTTTGTAACGGTTTCGCCGTTGATTTCCTTGCTCATTCTGATTTTTATCGCGGAATGAAGACCGATTACGCCCTCATCATATGCCATCTGCGCCTCGTCAACATCACGGAACACTTTACCCTCGCCGGGTTCATGCTTCTCAAGTGTAAGATAGTAAGAGCCGAGAATCATATCCTGCGTGGGAACCGCAACCGGCTTGCCGTCTGAAGGCTTAAGGAGGTTGTTAGCCGCAAGCATGAGGAAACGTGCCTCTGCCTGAGCCTCCGCCGAAAGCGGAACGTGAACAGCCATCTGGTCACCGTCGAAGTCGGCGTTGAAAGCGGTACATACAAGAGGATGAAGCTTGATGGCTCTGCCCTCAACAAGTACAGGCTCAAATGCCTGAATACCGAGTCTGTGAAGCGTGGGAGCGCGGTTGAGCATTACGGGATGGTCTTTGATTACTATTTCAAGTGCATCCCATACAGCGGGATTCGCCTTTTCAACCATTTTTCTGGCTGATTTAACGTTGCCCGCAAGCTCTGTCTGAACAAGTCTCTTCATAACAAAGGGCTTGAACAGCTCAAGAGCCATTTCCTTGGGAAGACCGCACTGATAAAGCTTAAGTTCGGGACCAACAACGATAACGGAACGGCCTGAGTAGTCAACACGCTTACCCAGAAGGTTCTGACGGAAACGTCCCTGCTTACCTTTAAGCATATCAGAAAGAGATTTGAGTGCTCTGTTATTGGGACCTGTAACGGGACGTCCGCGGCGGCCGTTGTCAATAAGAGCGTCAACAGCTTCCTGAAGCATTCTCTTTTCGTTGCGGATAATAATTTCGGGTGCACCTAATTCAAGGAGCTTTTTAAGACGGTTATTTCTGTTGATAACTCGTCTGTAAAGGTCATTAAGGTCAGATGTGGCGAAACGTCCGCCGTCAAGCTGAACCATGGGGCGGATTTCGGGCGGAATTACGGGAACTACGTCTAAAATCATCCATTCAGGTCTGTTGCCTGATGAACGGAAGGCTTCAACCACCTCAAGGCGTTTGAGAGCCTTTGTTCTCTTCTGACCGGAATTGCTGTTAAGCTCATCGCGAAGCTCCTCTGAA
Organism: Acutalibacteraceae bacterium; assembly: GCA_045597925.1. GTDB lineage: Bacteria > Bacillota > Clostridia > Oscillospirales > Acutalibacteraceae > CAG-488. Next base: position 307 of record JAZLLB010000086.1, on the reverse strand, counting down.
AGAGCGTCAAGGTCAACGTCTTCAAGAAGAGCTTTAACCGCCTCAGCACCCATGCCCGCCTTGAAATCGTCTTCATATCTTTCACGGTATTCGCTGTATGTCTTTTCGTCGAGAATCTGCTTCTTTTCAAGCGGTGTGTCGCCGGGGTCAACAACGATATATGACGCGAAATAGAGAACCTTTTCAAGGTTTCTCGGTGTAACGTCAAGAATAAGACCGATTCTTGAAGGGATACCCTTAAAATACCAGATGTGTGAAACGGGAGCCGCAAGCTCAATGTGACCCATTCTTTCACGGCGAACCTTTG
>JAZLLB010000085.1:0-1918 GCA_045597925.1 Acutalibacteraceae bacterium | reverse complement strand
GAAATGAACAAAAAAACGGCTGATATTTTCAAATCGGTTTTTGCCGCAGGACTTTTTATTGCGATAATTCTTAATTACGATACTCTTTCAAATCTTGATATAAGGGAGCTCATCAGCGGAACGGACAGTGCTGCAGCCGCTGTGTCAATAATTCTCGGAGTATATTTTCTGAAATCACTTGTTTTTGTGGTGCCTGCGTCGCTGATATATATATCGGTAGGTATGGCGTTCGGTCCGGCGGCTGCCGTTGCGATTAATTTTGCGGGAATTATGATTGAAATAACCTCAACCTACATTATGGGCAGAATTCTCGGAAAAGATACAGTCGAGAAAAAGTTAAGCGGTAATAAAGCGGGTCAGAAGCTTCTGAATATGAAATCAAAAAGCAAAAATCTTATGATTTTCACAATAAGATTTACGGGAATCCCCATTGATTTTTCTTCACTTTTTATGGGGGCGTTTGATTTTAAATTCGTTCCGTATTTCTTTCTGTCTGTTCTGGGACTTTTTCCGAGAGTCGGTCTGCTGACGGTTATAGGTGACGGATTTTACGATTTGATACCAATGAAATATATTATAACCGCTGTAACAGCGGCGATTCCCGCTGCCGCCGCGGCTGTGGTAATCAAAAGAGCAATAGATAAAAAGAAAAAATATCAGCCCGGCAAATAAAAAAACGTAAAAAGCATTTGCAAAATCGGTAATATGTGGTATAATACTTTAACACTTAACTGAGAAGTGTTTTTCAGTGCGGTGTATTATCCTTAAAAGGAGAATTTTAAATGAGCAAAGAGTATTTCTGCGCTAAGGAAAACGGTAAGCTTCATTATCCGCATACAATTCTTACGGGCTTCGGATTCCTTGCCTCATCAATAGCATGGGCGATTTATGACCCTTATATCACCAAAATACTTAACAGACTTCTGACAAACAGCTCCGTTATAAACGGCTGGAGCGCAAAGCTCAACGAGCTTTTCCCGAAGCTGGCTGAATTCGCCGCGGCAAACGGTGAGGATGTCGGCACGGCGGCGGGAGGAATAACGCTTGTCCCGTTGTTTATCGGCATAATAATGACTTTCGATAATATTTTCGGCGTTATTTTTCAGCCTGCATTCGGAAAGCTGTCTGACAATACACATTCACGCTTCGGCAAACGCCGCCCGTATGTGATTTTCGGCGCCCCTGTTTCGGCGGTTCTGTTCGCGATTATTCCGCTTATTGCGGTTAAACTCGGTTCGCTGCCGATAACGATGATATTCATTATTCTTTTTGTGTTTGTAATGTCTTTGTGGCGTGCGCCGGTTGTCGCGCTTATGCCCGACCTTACGCCTAATGAAATGCGTTCAGAGGGAAACGCTGTTATAAACCTCATGGGCGGTCTCGGCGGTGCTGTCGGTCTTGTTGCCGGAACAATCGTTACGGCTGTTTACTGCGCTGTTACCGGAGCTGATTCAAAGTCCCCCTCGTTTGACGAATATGACACATTCCCCTATGTTTTTCTGCTCGGTGCGGTTATTATGATAATCGGCATGCTGGTTATTCTTTTCTTTGTAAAAGAACCCGACAGCAGATTAAAAATTCAGTCGGAAATAAACAGAAGCGTTGACGAAGCTGCAAAGAAAAAGGCTGAAAAAGAAGCACTCAAGGCGGAAAAAAAGGCAAGAAAAGAGCAAAAGCTCAGCTCCGCCGAAAGAAAAAGTCTGATATTTATGCTCGTGGGTCTGTTCTTCCTTTTCTGCGGAACAAACGCAATTTCAACATTCTTCGCGCTTTTTGCGGCGGAAATGCTCGGCAAAACAACAGCTCAGGCAACTGTTATGACAACCGCATTCGCCGCCGCTTCGGCTGTGGCGGCCATTCCCGCAGGCTGGCTTGGCAAAAAGCTCGGCAGAAGAAAAACAATCCTCGGCGGTCTTGT